>JBBTUC010000074.1:0-5062 GCA_038078675.1 Patescibacteria group bacterium | reverse complement strand
AATAAAGACGAGTACGATCGTATGTCGTTTGCCTTGGGTCAATATGTTGCAAGACTTGGCGAGATCGAGCTTGACGGGTTTGGTCGGTTTGATGAAGATCAGGTGAAGAAAGGAAATCTCATCGGAACGAAAAAAACTTTTTCCGGTTATATTGAGGTTTGTTTAGATGATGATCTACGATTTATTACCGACTCAGGGATTATAACCGGAAAAACTGCCACTTCTTTGCGAAAACTTTTTGATCAGTATCGTCCCGTGATGGATATCCCTAAAGGAAGTCTTGTCCATCATGATTTGGCTGATCATAACTTTATGCACGTAAAAGACCGGATCACCGGTATATTTGATTGGGAAAATGCAGTCGTGGGCGATCCTGTGCTGGATCTAGCGTCGGCACCGACGTGGACGACCCATTTCCCCAGGGAAGAGAAACTCCTTGAGGGGTACAAATCGGTCAGAGTACTTCCGGATCACTTTGGCGAGAAGATGCACATTTATCGGTTGCGGACGATGATATGGAAAATGGTATTTGCCATCCGAGCCGGAATCCTCAACGCGAAGCGCCGCCATCGATTTATAGATGCGCTCTCCCCATTTGGAATTTCTTAGATAAAATATGGACATAGAAGATATCGAATCACTCATTGAAGAGGCAACTGTTGATTGCTATGACGAGGAAGAATGTCGTATTGGGTTTCTGACAGTGTTGCAAGAGAATATTCCGACTCCATTTAAGGCAACGTTAGACGGTAACACCATAACCGTTAATAAAATTGATGGCGATGACCGAGCAATAAAAGTGTTTATTCAAAATGGCAAGGTAGTCTATCCCGTAGATATTTTGGATTTAATAGTCGAACAAAATGTCTCTGGTTATCAGTGGATAGCCGCTTATCGAAAATGGGAAACGGGGAAATAAAACAAGCCTAACTAAATAGCTCTTTTAGTTCGCTATTAGATAACTCGCCAATCCACTTTTCGCCACTTCCTACAGAAAGATCGGCTAATTCACGTTTGTTTTTAATCATTTGGTTAATTTTTTCTTCAAAGGTATTGGCGGTGATAAATCGATGAACGTTGACGTTTTTGGTTTGACCAATGCGAAAAGCACGATCGGTGGCTTGATTTTCGACGGCTGGATTCCACCATAGATCATAATGAATTACATGGTTTGCTGCAGTCAGATTGAGCCCTGTGCCGCCAGCCTTGAGCGATAGAATCATGACAGGACTAGTGTGGCTGTTAAACTCATCAACAATAATATCTCGTTTTTTCAGGTTTACACCACCGTGGAAAAATAAAGGTTCAAACTTTAGTGTTTTTTTGATCATTTCTACCAACAAATTACCCATTTCGGTGTATTGAGTAAAAATCAAAGCTTGATTATGGTCTTCAATAATCTCGGTTAAGATTTCCATAAGTCGGATTGATTTCCCAGAAGTGGTTACCTGTGGAGATGAGGTTTTCAGGAAATGATTGGGATGATTGCAGATTTGTTTCAGGCTAGTCATCAACTTAAACACCATGCCAGCCCGTTCAATGGACTCATCCATGCCTTCAATGACCCGCAACATTTGGTCGACTGTGGCTTGATAAAGGGAAGCTTGATCAGCGGTTAAAGTGCAGTATTGTTCCATTACAATCTTGTCTGGCAAGTCACTGATAATACTTTTGTCAGTCTTCAATCGTCGCATAATAAATGGCTCGGTGAGTTTTTTAAAATAGGTAAGCGCTTGTTGACTTCGATCCACTTCAATGGGCCTAGCAATTTGGTCTCGGAATTCAGTGAGATTCATCAATAAACCGGGCATCAAAAGATCTAAAATACTCCAATAATCAGATAGATGATTTTCTACCGGGGTCCCCGTTAGTGCAATTTTGTAATCGGCTTTTATTTTTTTCACCGCTTTTGTTTGGGCTACGTGCGGGTTTTTAATATTTTGAGCCTCATCCACTGTCAGCAAGCTCCAGTTATGAGTTTCAAACTGGCTCACGTCTCGTCTGACCAAGCCGAAGCTAGTCAACCAAACATCAGCCTCGGTTTGGTCCAAACTGCGTTTTTGGCCGTGATATAAGGCTACTTTAAGGTCTGGAGCAAATTTGGCGATTTCCCGCTGCCAGTTATTAAGCAGTGAAGTCGGCACGACGATCAGGGCTGGCTTCCCTAACATTTGCTGCTGTTTGAAAATGAGTAACAAACTAATAATTTGAATGGTTTTTCCTAGACCCATATCATCGGCCAGGAGGGAACCAAAACCAAATTTAGCGTTGTGGAATAACCAAGCCATGCCTCTCGTTTGGTAATCGCGCAGGATGGCTCGAAGATTTTTTGGTGGTGGTAGAGTGGGAAACTGTTTTAATCGATTTAATTCTTGGGTTAATTCCGCCGTTAATTCAATAGGAGAGCCTTGGTATTCACCCGATAGTAGAGCCCGCATGAGTTCAGTTTGATTAGCTTTGGGAGAAGATTGGATCGTTTTTAGTAAAGAATTGATTTCGGCTTCATTCAAATAGATGAACTCATTTTTAAAATTGATAATACCTCGAGATTTTTTGAGAAGTTGCTTGAATTCGTTGACGGATATGTGTTTATTGCCTAAAGAAACTTGCCAATCAAATTCCAGCATCTCGGTCAGGTTTATGCCTTGACCTATACTCGTTGGGGATTTTGTTTTCAATTTCATGGTGACTTTGGGTCGGATCACTTCATCGAGTCCTTTGGGTAACACCAGGTTCAAACCCAACAGCTGAATCACCGGTAACATTTCAAACAACACACTGACAAATTGAGTGGCATTAAAATTGACATAATCTGTATTTGTACTCCCCATCAATTCTCCGATTGCCGGTAAATGTGGTCTCATCATGGCCAGATCTTGACTTAGCTTGAGATTGGCAGCGGGATTATGTTGCTTGAATTCGGTTAACGTTTCCGGTGGCACGTTGGTAGTGGTATCCCTCACCAAGACTGAGAGATGATAGTCATCTTCTGTTGTGTTGGTAACCATGATGAGTGGTACAAAGCGGTTAGAAGTGAGGGATAGTTTTTTTAGCCAAATTGACAGCACTGACAAAGATTGAGCCACAGGTAAATCGGATTGAGAAAAGGGTTCACCCTCAGTCAAGGCATGACTCATTTTGTTGGTAGGATATTTATTCGTCTCACCATTTAAATGGTGGTGTACCACCATATTGATCAACAGATTTAACTTTTCGGTCGGGGAAATTTGAGCTAAAACACTTTCTGGAATAATGGAACGGAGAAGATTTGTCAGTTTCAGCACTTCGCTTTGGGTGGTTACTGGCACCCACAGGATCCGGTAATGATCATGAGAAGTCATAATCAATCGGGGTTTGATCAAGCCATTAGCCATCAAATGTAAACCAAACAAGTGAATTAAACACAGAATAGCCTCGTTATGACTTAGGTAACCAAGTTTCGATAGTGATAATGGTCGATTAAGATGACCGGTAATTTTTAACCTCTCATCAATTTTTAGATCGCTCTCAAAACCAAACAGCTGTGTTTGTCCGCCATCAGTCAATTCAATGGTGGCCAATTTTTTGGTAGCGACTTTAGCCATATCTTTAATCGCGTTGGTAACTAAAACTTTTAGATCTCCCTGTTGATAACAAGGAGGATTGGCCATTAAGGTAGCCGTCAAATTAGTGCCAATCTGTGGCAGGAGGGAAAAATCAATTTTATTTAAGATGGCTTCTAGATTAATGTTATTAGAAGGTTGATGTTGTTTAAGACCCTTTGGGTGCCAAGCAATGGTCTCGATTTCAATTTCACTTTGCGTTAATTCTATCCCTCGCTGTTTTAATAGCTGGCTTATATTGCAATCATGGAGGTCAAAAATTCGAAACGGATCATTGTCAATCTCCGTAGCCATCAAATAAATTACGGCAGCAATATGTTTGCAGGGAACAGCTGAATCGGGACAGGAACATGAGCCGTCTACGTCTGTCCATGAAGCCGGGAAGAGATTGATGCCTGCTTGAGTTAAAATTTGATTGGTTTCTGAAGGTAATTGATGATTGAGTAATTCAGCCAGCAATAAATCATTTCGTGCTAACGACGTCACAATTTGTTGCTGTTTGGCATGATTGAAGGCTTTAAGTTTCACTTCAACCCGATATGGCGATCGTTGTGTCCCTTGGACTTTAGCCTTAATAATGTTTTTCTCAATTTCTATTTTTTTAACCGCACCATTATGAGCATAGCTTTTCCCTCGAGGAATTCGGTTGGCATAATCAATCATGGTTAATGCGTTTAACCATTCTTTCCCCCACCAGGTGGTGCCAAATTGAATCCGTGCCATATTGAGCATGTATTATATAGCTGACTCAAAACAAAATGAAGGTTTTGATATAGTTAGAACTCGAAGACTGCACAGAGTCATCTCCACTTAAAACGATGAGACTTCGTGCTCATGCTGTTCTAATGCGCGATGGAGGGCTAGAGGTAAGTCAGGTTTCTAACATTTATTTTTGCCCATGCTTCATCTCTGCTTTTTGCGTTTCCCTGCTCGCTAATTTATTTGCCTGAAGCTCTTTTTGTTTGGCAAGGATTGCCTGTTTTTGGACTTCCGTGAGCTTGCCGTCTTTTACAGCTTGGCTGAGTTTATCGTCAAATCTGGTCTGCATCCGGGTCTGTCTTTCGTTTCTGGCTTCGTCAAAGACAGATTGTATATCAGATTCACTAAGCCCAAACTTAGCGACCAATTTTTGGATAATCGTTTGCTGCGGTTTTGAATCCTGTGCATTGGCTTTTGTTACAAGTGACCCTGCGCTGAAAACAGGCTTAAAAAAGCGACCGAATTATGGTGTTGGAGTTCCTGACACAGTGCTTTCCCTCAGTCCGCCCATTCGAAATTGAGGGTTGAGTTGTATTGATTGTGCCGTTACGGTGCCGTCTGCATTTTCACTGCCGAATGCTGCAATAGTCTCTCCGGTTTTGAGATCATCTCTGGTTGCGGCCTCTGCTTTATTTGTCGTCGTTTTATCCGTCAAAATGACGATTTTGGTTGAGCCGTCTGTGAGCTTGACTGTGACGGAC
>JBBTUC010000073.1:0-29159 GCA_038078675.1 Patescibacteria group bacterium | reverse complement strand
CACAAGAGCTATCACCCAAGCCCAACGACCTTTCTTGGCGCCTTCAAGCCACACCTGACATCCAAAAGCCGCAAGCATGGCAAGAGCGAAATCCACGATGAAAAGAAGTCTCGTTGGTTGAAGTACTGAGAGGATGGGAACGTTAAGGACAAATGGAAGATATGCAATTGGCGTCGGAAGCGCAAAAAGCAAAGCGACGGCACTTGTCCAAATCCAAAACCGGTGTTTCTTCAATGATCGAGAGGCAATAGCGATGAATGCAAACATCAATGGTAACATACCTATGTAGCCGACAAACTCACCGTAGTTCCACTGTCCCCAGTAATTCAACGTCGTCGGGTTACCGAAAAAATCCGGCGTCACAAACTGCGCAAGGTGAGCCCATGGAATGAACCACCCTTCCTTGTGCCAACCCACACCGCCCGCGACCCGACTACTTTGGCTTATCCAATCAAGGAACGGTATCCATTGAACTGCAGTGAGTAGGGCCACCAAGCTCAATAATAAGATGAACCTAAGCCCAATTCTTTTTCGCATCACTGCATAAGCGATAATTATAAGAATAAAATAGAACGATATCTGCGCATGTCCGGCAAAAAATTGAGAAACCATGGACGCAACAAAAAGTGTAGACCACCATGTAATCTTGTCATTGCGAGGAGTCCTCGACGAAGCAATCTCACGTTGACGAGAGATCGCGTCGCCGTCAGAACGGTCTCGCGATGACGGAGGACCTAGCACAAACATCCTGTCTATAGAAAGCAGTGCAAGCGGCAGCCAGAGAGCAACGTGACCCATCGTCCCCCACGTAAGCCAGGCGACGTTAAATCCAGAGAAACTCCATGCGATGGCTCCCATAAGACCTGCAATAGGTCGCAGTCCCAACGATCGGAGATACCAATACATGAAAAGCCCAGCCATAAGCGGCTGGAGCATAATGAGTATCGTCCAGGCATCAATAAACGGGAATACCAAAAAGAGAATATTCAACGGATAGAAAGAAGCTGCTTGAATATTGGCTAAAATCGACGCTCCTGAAAAATTATACGGACTCCACAAAGGAATTTTTCCTTCTTTCCACTGATCAATCGCAATTTTTCTCCATGGTATTTGCTGACGCACCGGATCAGTAATCAGAAAGTTTTTAAACGGGACACCCCGCGGATTCGTATCTTTATAGAGATCCCGCCATGGGTGATACAGGCCAACGAGCGCATCGGACGGGACCGGCAATTTTCCTTCGAATATTGTTTGTCTAAAAAAAATTCCGACGAGTAAAACAAAAAAAAATACTGCAATACTATCGACCCACTTAAATTTCATAAACTGATACCATCAAGGAGGCCATCAAAGGCGTCACAAAACCGCGAAACGGAAAACTGCTTACTTTTTTCTATCGCATTCTTTTGAAGCGTCGCTGCGATATTTTTATTTATGATGACGTTGTTAGTTTTTTCAAGAAGCTCACCCGTGGTCTCCCAAAGAAAGCCGTTTTTCCCATCTTCGACGATTTCCGGCTGGCCGCCGCCGGCAAATACGATTGGAATACACCCTGCGGTCATAGCCTCGACAGTCGATATGCCAAAATGCTCCATCAACCGCGGATCGGTTTCTCCAAATCCCGCCGCGTGCCAATAGATCGACACGCGACGATAAAGATCGGTAAGCGTGTCGTGCGGGGCGTTCGGCAGAAATTCAACCGGCAGACCAACGGACATCTTTTTCAGTGTATCGAAGTACTCCATGTCGCTCAGTAAAAGTCCGCCGGCAAGAATGAGCTTCCAGCCGGCCAGACATTTTGCCTTCATCCCTCTCGTGAAAGCTTCCAGAAGTATGTGTTGCTTTTTGGCAGTATGAAATCCGCTGAATCTTCCGACGGAAAGAATAATTTTTTCCTTTTTCGATCCCTTCCAGTCAATGACCGTAACCGGCGGATAGATGACTTCTGCGCGTATACCGATACGTTCATCTAAGGCGTCTTTTGTAAATTGAGAGTTGCAAACGATCGCTTGATAACGGGACAACTTGACTGCCGAATATAAAATTTTCCCAAAGGGCATCTGAAAGTGAAGAATATTGTATCTTGCAAGCGTAGAGGGAATACTCCCATCGCTCAAAAAGAAAATAAGGTCGTACTGGCGCGTGATAAACAGCTTTTTGAACACAGAAGTATCCCGAAATATATTCCGGGTAACTTTTATCCTCGAAAGATCTATATTGAGCCGCTTTTGTGCGCTATTAATAATGGAGGCATCGTTCCAAAACAGTTCGACGTTGTGTCTACCCGACCAATGCGATGCAAGCGTGAGAACGTAGCGCTCACCGCCACCGAGCGTATCCAAATACGGAGAATAAAAACCTATTTTCATAATTTGTATTGTCATTGCGAGGAGCGAAAGCGACAAAGCAATCTCTATTATTATGAGATCGCCACGCCGTCAGAACGGTCTCGCGATGACAGAAACAACCCGAACAAACAAAGTATTCCTATCGCCGCAACCCACAAACCATAGACAAAACTCTTCGGCCAGTATACCATCCGCACTACATGATCCCCCGAGGGCAGAGCCACGGCACGAAAATCATAATCTGCCCGGTCTATCCGTGTTTCCTGACCATCTACTGTAGCCCGCCACCCGTTGTCATATACATCCGAAAGAAACAATAATTTAGATACGGATGATTTTGATTGCAACACGATCTCGTTGGCAGTATATTTCTTAATTTCCACACTTCCCTCTCCTGATTGGGGTTGAATCACCGGCTCCCGTTCCAAAACGAGTGTCTCGCGGGGATCAAATTCTTTTTGGTAGAGAGCGTCTATTATCCTCTTGTCGTTATCGGCAACGGAATATGCAGAGGCCAAAAATGCCCGCGGCAGGGCTTTCTCGTTGACAAACACCTCGTAATAATTATCTTTATACATACTTTTATAATAGGGAGACTGCCAATATGGGTACGCCCAAGCGTATCGACCGTCGCTTAAACGGTGCGCTACGTAACGGACTCCCAACAGTTGCAATGCAAATTCAGAGTACCTGCCAATTTTAGGAAATTGCACCACAGAACGCTCCGGTATTACTATTTTCCCTTCGTCAACGGAACGTATAAACTCACCGTAGCGTTTTTGATATACGGCATCGTACCCCTCAATCCCCGAAAGGGCAAACCCATTAGTTACTTCCCCGCCGACGTTGCCGAATATTCTTGAAAAACCAACTTCTTTCTTGAGAAAAGACAACATGTCAATCTCCGGATATACATATTCCCGCGGATCAAACGGCATCCATTTTCCAGCGTAGCGGAGCATATCCGCTGCCACAAGAACGATAAATAACACAATCATGAGAGTTTGAATAAATTTCCACCGCCTGATATACCCCGAAATTGCAAGGGCACAAAAACCGAGGGTAAAAACCGTGGGAAGCAAGATATTCCTCTTCGCAATCAGAAGTTTGTCCGCGTCAAACGGCCGGAGAACAACGACAATACACCACAACACCCCAAGGAGCACCGCAATACCAAAAAAATACGGGCACATAACAGACGTCTTTTTCTTTTCCCAATCTTCCCGCAGCCTGTCCAATCCGTACGCTGCAATCACGGCGAGAGAGAAACTGGTGAGCACAATGATTCGCGCTGCATAACTTGTGGAGATGCCGGGTATTTTGAGCCAGATAACGAATGTGTTGATGGGCGTTGGGGTTGCGACAAAAAACGACATAAGCGCAAGTCCCAGGAAAAATCCTATATGTTTTGTCCGCCTTACTACGGCGTACACTGATAGAAGCAGTGGTACGACGCCGATATAGGACGCCCACTCCGCGTAAAATCCGAACCAGTCGTTACGCGTGACCGGATTTCCGTAAAAATCAGGAGCAAACAACGTAATAAGGTACTGCCACGCGATACCTCCCCCTTGTGTAAATAATTCACTCCGAACTGATTGACTATACGCATCAAGCGAAGGAAGTATTTGCACCGCAGCAAGCATGAGACCAAAAACTACTGCCAACCCCAGCTCAATACTTGCCCTCGTTCGCTTTGTACGTACAGCTTGATATACGATAAAGGCGACTGTCGCAACCAACACGTAGACACTCATCTGAAAATGGCCGGAAAAAAACGACCACGCGAGGCCTAACGAGACGATCACAGGATTCCACCATGATCGTTTATTCACGTGCATGACTACCGCGGCAAAAAGTAGTGGCAACCAAAGCACTGCCCACCCGAGCGTCCCATACGCCATCCAGACCGTGAGAAAGCCACAGAACATGAACGCTATTGATCCAATGAGGCTTGCCTCCTTTGATCGGTCTAAAGAGCGAAGTAAAAAATACATAAAAATGCCCGCAAGAAGTGGTTGAAGGAGAATGCTGACACTCCATGCGTCAAGAAACGGCAGAACAAAATAGAGGAGATTCACCGGAGAAAACACGGCCGTCTGGTAGTTGGCCGCGTGCGGCGTACCGGAAAAGCTATAAGGATTCCATAACGGAATCTGACCCTGCTTCCAACTGTCTATCGTAATCATCTTCCACGGATAAATCTGGGTGATAACATCCGGCATAGCGTTATTTTTTACCGGCATACCGAATTGGGCACTCCACGGCGGAAAAAACGTGACCAGATATTTACTCGGAAACGGGACAAGCCCTTTAAAAAAATACGGCGAGGCAAAGATAAACCAGACTAAAAAAATCACAACGAAAGGCCAATATTTTTTCCACATCATAATTTTTTTTGTTGCAACTCCCATAGCTTCGCGTACGTAATGAATATACTGAAAGCCTGATAAATACTTTCGACCCAGCCGACAGTTCCGGCTTTCCAACCGCCTTGTTTAACAAAAGAATCAATAAATGCGGTAAGCATCACCCGGATAAACCGCCACCAGACAACCGGCGGGTGTCCTGAACGAAGTCGAAGGATTGCTTCCGCTTCCGACCATTCGTTTGTTTTGGTAACCATCTCCGCAAGCGTCCGGTGAGTATCGTGGAGCATTGAACCGTTTAGTCTGCCGATTTCTCCATTTACGCGGGCTGATTCGTGAAGTTCTCCGTACCATTCTACGAGCGCTTCCTTGCGCATAAGCCGAAGGATGTATTCATCCCCCGGCCATGGATATCCCAGATAGTAGTTCTTTCGTCGAAGTTCATACCCAGTAATGAGTGATGAGTGATGAGTGATGAGTTCTTGAATCTCTTTGCGTAATTCTTCAGTAACGATCTCATCCGCATCAACATAAAGAAGCCATTCACCGTGTGCTTTTTCCTTACCGAGATTATGAAGCATGGTAAAGTCGCGTACGCCTCCCGCCGAAATAACTGTCGCTCCGTGTTGCTTGGCAATCTCCCGCGTATTATCTGCTGATCCATTATCAACCACGACAATCTCATCTGCCCACGTCAAGGAAGACACACACACTCCTATCCTGGCTTTTTCATTTCTGGCGATAACTATTGCTGATAGTTTCATGATTTAAAAATTGCATCCAAAATAGCTTTTCGCCGTATCGGCGGACCGGAAAGAATAAACCGGATACCTTCTCGAATAAGCGCGACTTTCGTACGAACCGGCGCGTAGCGCATACCGACGATCAACCGATTTCTAGTCATGTAATACTGGTGGGTGGCGCTCCCCACGCCGCTGGAACCGGCATTATTGTGCCAAATTATTGATTGAGGTACATAAAATAGCTTATATCCAACCTGTTTTGCCCGCAAACAAAAATCCAAATCTTCCAGATACGCAAAAAACTTCTCATCAAGTAATCCGATTTTCCCAAATACTTCCCGCTTTACCATCATCGAACAACCCGTGACAAACGGCGTTTCTTGGGTCCTGTCATATTGACCATTGTCTACCTCGTCGACCCCGCGGTGCGACGCGTACATATTCTCCCAGTCAATAAGTCCTCCGGCGTACCAAAGCACACGACCACGTTCTTTATCCGCGTAGCGCGCCTTATGAAATTCACGTCCCGGTGCGAAATAAATTTTGGAGCCTGCAATTCCTATGCGGCGATCCGCAAACGCATCAACGAGCGCCGTCAGAGAATTTTTGTCAACGCTCGTGTCATTATTGAGAAGCCATACATAGTCGGCTCCCCATTCAAGAGCCCGGCGGATGCCGACGTTATTGCCACCGGAAAAACCAAGATTTTTATTATTTTTTATAACTTCTATATCAGGAAAATTCTTCTTGATTACTGCCACAGAATCATCGGTTGAGTCATTGTCCACTACAATAGTACTGAGGACTGAAGACTGAGGACTGAGGACTTTAAGAGATGCAAGGCACGCCAAAGTATCCTTTTTGCCATTCCAATTGACGAGGATAATAGCCACTTTCGTCATATTAATACGTCACAATTCGAATTCTCGCGTTTTCGATATTCGCGTCGTATTTGAGGGAAGACAAACCCATCACTCGGTACGTCTTTGCACCGGGTTCAAGTGTGATGGTGGCTTCCTTTTTAGTAAATGTCGGTCCTTCTGAACTTACGTTACTAAACCACACGTCATGTTTATCCGTCATATTGTAGAGTTTGGCGTATACCATGCCATTTGCGGTCGGAATATTAAGAAATACTTCAAAAACCACAGACTTGATCGATGGATAATTGGCTGTATCTATGATAGCTTCTGCTCCGCCAATATCCTGCCATACGCTGCTTTTTGTCGAACCGGAACCAAGCGAAATATAATATTCTGAAGTTTTCTTTGCAATTTCCGAAACAGGTAACTCGTCTAAACGTTTTACAAGTGCATCGATTTTCGCTTCACATGACGATGAACATTCTTCTGTCGAAACAGGAGGTGCCGCAACATGTATGGATGTTGCTCCTATTTCACTCGGGCGTGTGCTACGCCCCAAAAAAACCACGAGATCAAGCATCACGATGTTTACCGTGAGGAGGAGTAAAAACGAAGCGATAAGACCTATCTTAACGGAGCGTGGCATACCAGGTAGTGAAAATTCGACAACTCCAGTTGGTTAAGTTCATCATAAGTTGTTCCAATATAAATGTCCTCAATGTTCCATAATCACTCTTGCCAGGAGTTATTGCACGCAAAACGTGCAGTCGAATTTCTACTACCTGGCATATTTTCGGATGATCCGATACCAAATTTTTTTGATAGCATAGTGAGTCTCACCGATTTTTGCGCTTAGGAGCCAGTATCGTACCTCTCTTTGCGCGCGGACTAATTCTTTCCCGACAACCGAAACCGGAATCTCATGTTCGCTAAACTTCTCACTCTCCCATAATTTGGCAAACGTACAAAATGAATAAAACGACTGCAACAACGCAAGCACCAATCCGTGGAGTCCGTCTTTATACGCACGCTCGGCAAAATAAATTTTTAGAAAATCCGACAAAGGAAAACGTATTGCGTCATACCATATGGTCCGGTAATTCGTCTCCCGGAGAGTTATGGATTCGCTTGTTGATGCCCGGTCAATTTTCGTCAGATATTGATGTACGGATTCATAATTATAATGGATATATGGCTGTGTTAATTGTCCAACCGGTCCATCCACCTTTATATATTCATGAATGTGCTCACACGGAAACTTCCCTTTTCCGCGCCGAAATAATCTAACCTGCTGATCCGGCCACCATAAACCATGCTGTATCCATTTACCGAATATAATATTCTTCCGTGGTATCCAGTAACCTACAACTTGTTGACTGACGACTGATGACTGACGACTGATGACTGTTTTTATTTCCTGAGCAAGCTCGGGAGGAACTACTTCATCGCCGTCAAGGTTGAGAATCCAATCACTTTTCGCTTTAATAAATCCCTTGTTTTTGTTGATATTGAGCATGAGATTGTTCTTTTCTTTATAAACGGTGGCACCGTACTTTTTTGCGATACCCGCAGTCTGATCGGTGGACTCGTTGTCTATCACAATAATCTCATCGACCCACAAAAGTACTGCAAGCGTACGGGCGAGCCTCGCTTCTTCGTTGAAGACTGACAAAACAACACTTATCGTTTCCATAACGTAGAGAGGTTAGCAACAAGCGCAAGCGTCTTATTCCGCTCAAATACCCATACTACCCCACCGAATAGTATACCACCCATAATCATGGCCGTGATAACGACGGGAATAGCCGAACCCATGAGCATAATAATTCCCAGAGACAGGATGGCTTGTGAGGAGGCGGCTAAAAACGGTACCTGAACACTTGTACGGAATGAAAACGGAACTGCCCGCTGGGCAAGGAGTACAACAAGAATAAGTGTGGTAGTAATAAGAAGGAGTGAGAATGCAACTGCGTTAAATCCCATTAGTGGAAGCAGGGCCACGGTAAGAACCCACGTGAGGGTGGTCCAAAGAATCATAAGTTTGAGTGTGGTTTTTATATATCCAAGTGCATTAAGGGCGTTTGTGAGCGGGGTAGAAAGACTTGCAACTGCGGATGCGACAGCAAAAAGATAAAATGACAAAACGGCAGGCTCCCATTTTCCGTAGCGGGGGATTATCGCGATTAATGGCTCTATTGCAACGATCATTGCAATAGTTATCGGAAAAATACTTACCGATAACCCAAATAGAGTCTTCTCTATCGCCAGACGTAAACGCTCCTTATCATGTTGGAGTCGCGAAAAAGCAGTAAAGGTCACACGAATGACACTGTCCATGATAAGCCGGAGTGGTACCTCCGCCCATTTTTTCGCCCAACCGATATACCCAATATTGGAAAGGGGCAATACTCTGCCTAAAAATACCGTGAGCAGATCATCTTTGAGAAGCGCCAAAAAAGAATTCATCTGGAACGGAATACCAAACTTCATAAGCCGCTTAGCGACGCTTATGGAGATCCCGATCCCCGGGTTCCACGGCGCGATGACATACATCGCGGAAAGCCCGACCACCGCCCGTACGGCTACCGCCCAGGTAAAGCTTGTCACTCCAAACCCGAGCCAGGCCAAAATAACCGCCGTCACATAGAAACCGAGCGTCTCAAGAATCTGCGGGATGATCAATTTTGAAAATGCCAACTCCCGCTCCAGGAGTATTGATGGAATTGTTTTCAGCGAGGAAAAGAAAAATGCAACGGCCAGTACCCGTAAGAGCCACACTCCCGAGTCGTCCAGTCTATACCAGATGCCGATCATAGAGGATCCGGTAAGCACCAGGATCACCGCCGTGCCGACCAACAACTGCTGGATGGTAAACGTCGTGACGAGATCTTCGCGGGTAAGATTTTCTTTTTTTTGAATTAACGCTGCGGCAAGTCCTACATCAGAAAAGTATCCCAAAAACGCGACGATGGCAGAAACGACGTAAAATAATCCAAACACAGACGGCGACAAAAAAATGGTGAGGAAAAGGGTCGCGATAAACGCAACGAGCTGGAGAATAAATGTTCGGGAGGTTAGCGCAACTACACCTGCAATCGATCGGACTTTAATCCCGTCTGCCGAATTATCATTTTTTGCCATGATTGCTCCGCCTCCACGGACGCGTGAAAAAAAGCCTCCAGAGCCCCGCGATATCTCCCTGGGCCGTCTTCATGACCCGTACCGTTGATCCGGGATTATCTATCCATGTCACCGGTTCTTCATAAATCCTGTATCCTGACTTTTCGGCAAGAATAAGAAGCTCGCTATCAAAAAACCATTCATTATCAACGACCTGTGGGATAAGTAATTCAACCGCTTTCCTGCTGGCCGCCTTAAATCCGCATTGCGCGTCGGAAAAATGTACCAGGAAAAAAAACTTAATCAAAAGAATGTACCCCTTTGACGTAATCGTGCGCAGGAGACTTCTCCCGTACACCCGCGCGCCGTGGGCATTACGTGAGCCAATTGCAATATCATACCCACGGGTAAGCGAACGGACAAGAGCCGGTAAATGTTTGAGATCCGTTGACAGATCCACATCCATATACGCAACATAATCTGCCGGGATAGTTTCCCAGGCAAACTTTACTGCACGCCCTCTTCCTTTTTGATCCAAATGGATGAAACGGACGACATGATCCTTCCGGGCAAGCTCGCGGGCAATAGAAAGCGTTCTGTCGGTAGACGCGTTATCCGCGATCGTAATAATCCAGTCAAAATCCGGTAAGTGTTCACCCAAAAAACGGTGGAGGGTCGTAATACATTCCGACAGCTCCCGTTCTTCATTGTAGACCGGAATAACTATATTAAGTGATGGTTTTTTTGCCATAGATCCGAATAAACCATAAAACAACGAGTATACTTATTATATTCCCAATAGTACGGAGAGGAGTATTAGTAAAATGCAACTCTGCGACACTTCGGCCGGAAGGAATCATGACAACCGGTAGGCCATTAACCACCCTCACCGTCTGCTCTACCCCGTTTACCCAATACTTCCACCCGGGGAAATAGACCAAATTAAGGACTACTTCAACTGGATTTTGTGCATGGGTCACGATCTTCGCGTACGTTTCCGTATTGATTTCTGTTTCCACACGAAGACCGAGCAATTCCTGGGAAGTGAGAATTCCACGGGCCACCCGGGATGCGTTTTCAGGTTTAAGAAATGATCGCGGTAAATATTCATCGGACACGCCGGAAACTCGCCACGTAAGCTCTTCTTCGCTCTCAAAAAACGCAGCCGGTCTATCATAAGATATTTGTGGAATAAATAATTTGGCGTTCAGAATAAAAATGGCAATAACAAAAGGAATAATCAACACCACTTGGTATAAACGTTTCGGTACCCACATGAGAAACGACGATCCGACAATTGATGCCGCAAATACGATAAGAGTCAAAAACCTCCATGGATATTGTATGTAGGCAAAACCGGGAATGAATTCCCATATCGGCTTTGATATTGTGGTGACGAGTAGTACTCCGATAAATCCTATTATCGTAAACAATCCGATAGAATGTCTAAATATCCCTCGACGCAAATTTAGTACACCAAACAGGAAACCAACGACGGCAAGAGCCACATGGAGCTTTCCCACCTTAAAGGACATACCGTCCAGACAACCGGGGATAGATCCGCCATATCCCCAAAGCGAATTCCAAAGTTGCGGGAGACAAACAAAGTGATCCCGGAAATTTGCACCGCCGCCTATCTGGCCGGCAACATTGGTGTATCCCATTTCGGCAAACGCCGGGAGCCAAAAAAAGGCAGAGAGCCCAAGGCCGATAAACAGAAGTAAGACGTATGACGTAAGACGTAAGAGGTGAAATCGCCTTCTGAATAGAAGAATAAGTGCATATAACGCAAGACCAATCAGATAAAATACAACGGTTACGTAGCCGGAGATGGTATGAGAAAGAATGATCCCGGCAAGCGCCAACCCGCCGATCCATACCCCGGTCTTTCGCTTTTCAGGTCGATTGAGAAATAAAAGCCCTATTGCCAACAGAGGCAATAACGCGTATGCCCAAAGCTCCCCTACGGCCCCACGTACGTACAACTGCACCGCGTGGTAAGGAGCATATCCATAAAGAAGTCCCGCTACAAATCCGCTTGCCACACCAAACAACATCGTCACGAGCGCATACATAGCAAAAATCGAAAGCATCATGCCCGATGCCATGACAACTTTCGTCGCTATGAGTCCGTCCAGACCTGCCGCGTATAGGAAGCCCCCGATATAGTACGGAAGCGGACCGTAAAAATTGTATAAAGGGTAACCATACCCGTACCCGAGACCGGAAACCCATCGCACAGGAAATTGACCGTTTCGTATAGCTTTACCCATAACAACGACGCGCGCGACCTGTGTATCATCGTGCATGGAAAAATATCCGGATGCAAAAAGTGGCTTGACCGTCCAGTAAGTAAAAATTATTAACAGCAGTAAGCTCCAAAAATGGCTTTTCATAGATAGAAAAACTCAGATTCAATTGTCATTCCCGCGAAAGCGGGAATCCAGGCTGGATCCCCGATCAGGT
The DNA here is from genome assembly GCA_038078675.1 of Patescibacteria group bacterium. Taxonomy (GTDB): domain Bacteria; phylum Patescibacteriota; class Microgenomatia; order UBA10105; family UBA927; genus JBBTUC01. Next base: position 17,250 of record JBBTUC010000073.1, on the reverse strand, counting down.
CGGGGATGACGAAATACAAAAACAATCCATGTAATAAAGCTTCCGATCGACACCATGTCAGCCAGAAATCTCGGCACTGTCTCACGAAACTCGGCTATAAACCGGTGACCCCCTGCAGGAACGGATACTTCTATAAATCCGTTGGGATTTTGATACGTAATTTTCGCCGGTCTATCATCAATCATGATCCCCCATCCGGGATAAAAGATGGTGTTAAGACGCAGGATGCTCTCTTCAGATGCTTCGACATGAGCAATGACACGTTGAGTATTGAGATATTCATACACAATCGTCCCCCTACCCGAACGAATGATGAGTCGCTCCGGGGAACGCGAACCCGGAATGCTTGTGACCCAACGCGGCATGTACTCATCACGCACCGTCGTGGTTCCCTCGTTGGTCATATAGTACCCCTCATTTCTTGTAACCCTTTCGATCGCACGAATAATCGTCGCCCCCCACAAAATCCAAATAAAGATAAATAAACCCGCAAGCATTATACGACGGCTATGAAAGCGTTCTATCGACCATGCGATAGCCCAAGGCCCTAGAAGAGTAGATACCGCGAGCATCCGTATGGGAAACTGAACGAGCGCCGCTACTACCGGAATCGTCCAAAACACCCCGCTCAGTGAGGTCGCTAATATTACGCTACCAAGAATAAAACAAACATATATTCCTCCGAAGCCCCTGGCGTTTTTTTTCTTCCTGACAAACAAATACAGAGCGCTCCCTATAATACCCGGCAAACCCACAAGCCAAAAGGTTGCGGGGGTAAGCATGTACGAAAACGGATCCGATACCGTGATTGTATCGAACCGGACAAATTTCTTTTCCATGATGGCTGGCATCCAAAAAAATGCCGCTAAACCAATACCCAGCAATAACAGCCGTATGTACTCAAACTTTTTTCGGAAAAGTATGAGAATAAAAAATACCGTCAAAAAGAGAAGCGCCAGCGTATTATGGCTGACGATAAGAAACGCGACAAAAACGGGAAATAGCCATTTCTTTCCACTTTCGATACTATACATACAGGCGGCTGCCGGAAGAAACGCAAGTATCTCCCCAACGGAACCTCTCTTGTAGAGATCAAAGAGAAGATAGGGCGCACCCACAAATCCCAGTACGCCCACTGTACTGGAAAACCGCGAAAACTCTCTCCGCAACCAAAGAAAAAGAAATACCGACGTCCCGATGACAGACCCCCCGAGGATTATCTTCACGCTATCAACAAACGTGAATCCTATAAAATGCAGAAGAGACCCGATATAAAGGAATCCCGGATATAAGAAATTAGAAACCGGATATCCATAACTATTATTGAGTCTTCCTAAAAATCTCACCGGAAATTGATGATCCGCTAAACTCTGATAAAAGGCGGTGAGCCGGATAACCATCCATTCTCCATCGTCGGAAATATAAAACCCTTTGCCCATAAGCGACCACAGGACAACAATCAGAGCTATGGCAAGTACAAAAATGGGGAAAAACGAATTTAATCGTTTCGCATTCATGGTAATAAAGACCGCGGAAGTGCTACTTTATAAAACCGTAAACTCCGGTCCTTCCGTAACCCCTTATAGTAGGTAGCAAGGAGGGTAAGATTCCATCCCTTCGGCGCATCCTCGAGCTGATTAAGCACTAAATAGGTCGGATATTTGTTGACAGAGTTGAGTACATCCGGAGATGGATTTGCCGGAACAGGCCAAATACCATGGATTTCTATATTGGGCAAATCCACAAGATACATCTCAAGTCCGTACGGCAAAAGTCCGAATGTACCGTCGGTGTAAACAACCAGCTTTCCCCACGCAGACTCTTTTAAAAGAAAATCTTTCACCTCACGCACTCCCCAGCCGGATGGCCAGTCGTTCATATACTGCCCCCGGTCTGCCTCTGCGATAGGGGCATACACGGGATTTTTTATCAATAGATAGTCAGTCCAGATGCTCGGGATTATCATAATACCGATAACAAAAAAACCAAAAATAGTTCTTCCGTATTTTTTCAATATCCCGTCGGCCACGACGGCTGCGAGAATCAAAAGCGGCATCGCCATAAAAAGAATAAATCGGGGATAAAGTACGCGTGCAAACAGTGCAAGTACCACAAACGGCGCAAACCACCAGAAGTACAAGAGTAACTTTTCCCTCGGTTGTCTCCAAAAAGTGAATATCGGCAAAAGAGCAGCGATCCACACCGGCCACGTAAGATAATTGATAAGCCAATCAAACATGCCCCGGATATTGCCAATAAAAAAATTGGTGGGGTGCTTCAACCATTCGGCAAAGGGATAGACAAAAATAGCATTTTTTTGCGCAATGACACCAAAAAGCGGAGAGAGACGGAGGACGCTATACAATCCCTGCGATATGAGTACTGCGACAAGAACGCAAAGAGCCCATCCTCCCAACCGCCTGATGATCCCGGCTCTTTTCCAGTCAAACAGAAAAAGCGTCAAAGGCACCATGTAAAGACTCAAAAAACCTGACGACTTATTGAGCATCCCTAACCCCAGGGTAATACCGAAAACAAGTGCTATATCAAGCCGAACATTCCTGACCAGAAGAATCGCTCCATAAAGATTCCAGATAGAAAACATCGCAACAAGAGAATCGTAAAGAGCCATCCGATCGTACACGAGAGCAAATGGACTGATGAGATAGAATAAACTTGCGATAACGCCAATTCTGATGCTCTTGAATACTTCCCGTCCGAGAAAAAACATCCCCACGAGACTTCCAAAACCCGCAAGTACCGATACCAAACGACCGGCAAGAACCGGATCGCTTACAAACCGCATGAGTACCATGGCTATCCATGTGTACAGAGGCTGCTTGCCGTCAACGAGAGAGATAAAACGCCACGCCGCGTCGCGGCTCCCGATCTGTGACCACCGGATATAAATTGCTTCATCGGTAAAAATAGGGAAAGAAGTCAAATTAACGAGGCGCGTCCCAAAATAGGCAAGAATTATGCCTACAGAGATCAATACGAAGCCCAGAAAGCCGGATTTTTTCATCATAGCCGTAAGCTCCATCATGATTATATCAGGGAATGCCTTATTCGTGTGTACGCGGCCTACGAAGAAACAATTTGGATTGAAATAATACGATCAACCATGATGCCAAAACCGGAAGCGCAGTCACCCACCATTTGATCATCGGTACCGGCGCATCCCAATGTCCGTAATAAATAAATGGCGCATACCGGAGAAGCAATCCCAATGAAAAAGCGCCTGCAAAAAAAGTTATAGAGCGCCTGCCCGGCACAAGCGCGACAAAAGGCATGATCCAGACGAAATACCACGGGAGTACTTCATGATTGAGTATGACAAGCACAAATCCGAAGAGCATACCCGCAAGAGCTATACTTCTCCGCCACCGTAAAGCAAAGCTGGGAATCAAAAAAATGGTCATTAATTTCATCCCGATAGAAAACGCGAGCAGAAACCAAGACATAACGTATTGTTTCTTCCGGATAAAAAAGACCATAGACCAAATAGCGATCGCCATCATAACGATGTCGTTATGACCGCTGACCAAACTTTCGATGATAATGAGAGGATTGAGCGCAAACACTGCCATACCGGCCAATGCGTTTTTAGGCTCCACTGTTTTGAGAACCGTATAGATTCCTTTTACCGCAAGAAGGTAAAAAACTGCTGCAACAATCTTGAGATTCCAAAGAATAAGAAGAAACGTGCCGAATCCAAAAAAATATGCGGGTAAAGAAAACGTAATCCACAACGGTGTATATGCGCTCGGCAGATGTATCCATCGCATAACCCCGACCCATGGGTCGATAGAAGCAAATTGCATAGGAATAACCTCGTAGGGATTTTTGTGATATACGAGAACCGTTTTAGCCGTAAACATATAATTGAAAATATCATAGGAGAATGCCGGATAGGACAAAACCAATACTATACAGATACAAAAAACGATCTTCCACAAGCCATGTACGGTAACGGCGCCTGTCCGGATCTTTCGCAAGGCAACTCCGTAAAGACCATACAAAAGCACAAGTATACAAAGATATATTACGGTTGAAAATGTACGCTGATAGTACCCGATATACTGAAACGCCTTTTGGATGTGTTGCCAAATATTTGCCGTGGAAAGTGTCAAATTAAGATCAACTTGCGTGTAGGAATACAAAAATAACGCAAGAGATGCTATCACATAACCAAGAAGCAAAATCTTAATTTTCATCTATATAAACCCTTCCATGCATTGACACGTATTTTGAGGATATCCATTAGTCCCTGCAGGGAATCTTTCATGGGGTTCACCCGTCTTGTCTCTACATAATGCCATTCTACGGAAACCTCTTTTATCTTGTAACCGACTTTTTTGGCAAGAAACAGAACTTCCAGGTCAAAACCTGCCGTAACCATGGACCCTTCCACTTCGCGGTGTTCACTATAAAGCTTCAGTCTCCCGAAGATGTCCCGCGCAACATCCTTTCGAAACGCTTTAAAACCGCATTGGGTGTCCGTAATGCAGTGTAACCCCAAAAAAATAGACCGGAGAACCATAAATCCCCTCGCCATCACCCTCCGGGTGAGCGGCGCCCCTTCCCGTCTGTTACTCCGCGATCCGATAACCACGTCGAAACCCTGCCTGCCGGCAGGCAGGTCTTTCTTAAACCACGGCAGAAGTTTCTCAACCTCGCCAATAGGTGTTGCCTGATCCAGATCGGTAAACAATACAATCCCGCCTTTTGCGGCAAGCACACCGGCGATAACCGTCAAAGCTTTCCCCTGATGGACAGAACGGATGACGCGAAAACCATGATTGGCCACCGCAAATTCATCGAGAAGCCCTTTTGTACCATCCGTCGACCCATCATCCACAAGGAGTACTTCCCAACCGAACGATAGTCCATTCATAAAACACGCTACTTTATCAAGAGCGCCCAAACGGATGTTTGTTTCTTCGTTATATGCCGGAATTACCACGGACAAAAAAGGCTTCATAATGATAAGTGTACCAGTTTGTAAATATCCACGAAGGGAATTTTCCATGTACCGGATATCGTAGCCGTACCAAATCCGGCTATTTCCCAAAGGCTATGTCCGAGCGGTTGGCAGGGAACAAGCTCACATATCACGATAAGTTGGTCTGTAACGCTCGACCGACCAGGATCTTTGAATGTAGGTTCAATGGTCACCGGCGGATTACCCCATATTTCAAAAAAGTACCGATAGACGTGATCTGAATTGGATTGTGTGACGAGAGCAAAATTAAACGGCTTCCCTTCCGTCTTCTCAAACGCAACTTTAGCAATGGTTCTCGCTTGCCCAAGCTGATAGTTGGGCGGGTATTGAAACGGCTGACCCAAAAAGTTCCACCACAAAAGAAATACAACTACGGCCCAGGCAATTGCCCATCCAATAAACCGGATTTTCCTTACGTGATACAGGACAAAAGCCGTCAGTAAAAACGGCAGGGTAAACCAGATGCCGAAGTAATAATCGTAAATCCCCCGCTTATAAAATCCGAACAACACAGCCACGGTCACCCCCCAGGTAAGCATAAGAGTCGAGGATTTACGCCAATATCCCGGCTTCGTCGCATACATCGCAAGCAGGGCAACTCCCGCGATAACAACCCCCCATATGCCCGACTCCCACAAGCTCTTTTGCCACACAGGGAGCTTATCCCACAGTTCCGGCTGTGGTAGCCGAAATATGAGACGGCCTATCATTCGAAAAACCGTATCGCTGAGAATAGCCATGTATCTCCCGCCGGAAAGTCCGGTGTCGCGACCCGCAAGAATAAACCGGATGATAGATTGTGTATTAGGAAACCCGTGGCGCAGCTCAAACAACAAAAACGGCGCATATCCTAAGACAAACCCTGCTCCTCCGATCAGAAATGATCGAAGTTTCGTCCCTATCGTGCCATTAAAAAGAAGCCAAATAGCGGTGACCGGAAAAAGAAACAAGAAAAGATAATGCAGCTGAAGGCCAACCCCCAAGCACATCCCTGCCCAAAAAATATTTCGCATCTTTCCGTCATTGGCGTATTTCCATAAAAGATACATGGCCAAAAGCGAAAAAAACGGCACGATATTCGGGTTCCACGAGGAACGCGAGTATGCGATCACAACAGGCGACAGGGCATAGAGAGCGCTCGCCACAAGTCCCACCCAGGGATTGAACATATTGCGGCCGGCGCGGTATACAAGATACACGGTAGCTATACCAAACAGAGCGACCATAACCGCCGGCCCCGTAGGATCTAAGCGCCACGCCCACAAAAACGGAAGCATAAAATAATAATAGATGGGACCCAAAAAAAATCCTCCGACGGAGGCAGTCGGCCCCAAAAGCGTCCACTTGTGGTCAACAATCATCCGCTTGACCACCAGGACGTCCCGACCTTCATCCCCCAAAAACGTCATGTAACCGGAAATATTGTAAAGACGTAGGTAAGCAGCAACAAGAAGAACGATAACTACGGACAACCCAAGCCAAGGAACCTTCCAACGTTTTGACTTTACTTTTTCCATATAACTTTTGAGTACATCGTATAGTTCCATACCAATCCTATCCCAACGCCCACGACATAGAACCATCGATAGAGCGAGACCCCGAATAACCCAGTCCCGATCCATACGGTTCCTGCTTGGATAAGGATAGCGCCCGCGGAGGTCATATTAAACTGAAGTAATTTTCCGAAAGCACGAAGCCCCCTAACTTTTTGCGATCCGAATGTCCAGGAGTTATTGAAGAAAAAATTGGAAATGATAGCAAACTCTGCGCCTACACCGCTTCCCAGAGCCGGGTGAAAACCGAACCGAACCATTGCTTCCAAAACGATCGTGTTAATGATAAATCCTAAAGTTCCCACAACGAGAAACTTTCCGAATGAACCTGTAAGGACTTCTTTCATCCGCTCACGAATAACGTAGCCTAATACATCGCGGATATATTGGGATGGAGCTATTTTTGAATGACCGAATTTTCTGTCAGTAAAATGAATCGGCACTTCCATAATCTTCGCTTTGCGCTTCAGTGATTTATGAAGATACGCTATCTGAAACACATATCCCTGATACTTGGATAGCTCCCTTCGGGAATCTCTTGCAAATGATTGTTTATACGCCCGGTATCCGCCGGTCCAATCATGCACATTGGCGTAACCTAACCCGAACCGGACGATTGCGTTACCGACAATACTAAACAGTTTCCGATGTATTCCCCAGTTGTCCGGAATTGATCCGCCGTCTATATAACGGCTGCCAACGGCAAAATCCGCTCCTTTATCCAAGGCCGTCATAAAGTTCGGGAGTGATGCAGGGTCGTGGGATAAATCCGCATCCATCTGAACGATAATCTCTGCATGCAAAACATCAAGTGCATACGCTATCCCGTAAAGAAGTGCACTACCTAATCCTTCCTTTTCTTTTGTCAGAAGAATCACGTTAGAATGTTTTCTTCTATACTGATTGACCAGCTTCCATGTGCCATCTGGAGATTTATCGTCAACAACGAGAATAGTTAGCTGGTGTCCGGTGACTTTTTGCCACGCCTTAAAAATGCCATCCAAGACGGTCTTGATATTTTCCTTTTCGTTGTACGTCGGGAGTATGACGACGGTATTCATTCATCCATTATAGCTTTTATACCCGTTCGCGCCAGTAGTTGAGGAGATCCTCCATAGTTTTTTCAAACGGAATCTCCGGCTTCCAACCCGTCTTTTGCACAAACTTGGTGTTGTCACCGATAAGAACGGGAACATCCGACGGACGCATGCGTGCAGGATCCTCCTGGGTGGTTACTTTAGATTTGGTAAATGACAATAATAATTTTAACATGTCTCCAATCCGAATGGCGCGGCCCACCGCAATATTGTATACGTCTCCCGGATCGCATTTCTCAACTGCCAAAAGGTAGGCACGTACCATATCCCGGACGTCGGTGTAATCCCGCTGGGCTTCAAGATTTCCCACATGAATAATCGGCTCTTGTTTCCCTTTTTCGATAAGCGCTACTTGCTTGGCGAAATTGGACTCCGCAAATGTTTCGCCCCTGCGTGGTCCGGTATGATTAAATCCACGGGTCCGCACGACGCGTACTTTATACGACTGGAAATACTGATACCCCAGATAATCCATGGCTACCTTACTCACGGCATAAGGAGAAAGGGGACGCAACGGATTTTCCTCTTTGATCGGTAATTCATTTTCATGCACAAGCCCGTATTCTTCAGAAGAACATGCGATTTGGATGACCGGATCAATTCCGGCCTGACGCGTCGCCTCAAAAAGATTCGCACTTCCGACGATATTTACTTCCAAAGTAACCGACGGCGAGACCCATGACGTCGGAACAAATGACTGTGCAGCCAGATGAAAAATGTAATCCGGCTTGATACGTGAAATTGTTGCATAAAGGCTATGCGAATCTAGAAGATCAGCATCCTCCAAATGAAGTTTATTGGCGATAGAATCTATGTGATCACGTTTCGTACGTGACCTACAGAGTCCGTACACTTCATACCCCTCTTTAAGAAGGAGCTCTGCTAAATGACTTCCTACAAACCCTGCGATACCGGTGACGAGTGCTTTTTTTGCCATATATTCCTCCTTTATCACATCCTGCCTACACCATAATACATGAATCCTAAACTTTTTACCTTACTTGGCTCGTACACATTACGTCCGTCAAAAATAACACGTTCTTTGAGTCCTTTGGCGATCCTGACGAGATCAAGTTGTCGAAATTCATTCCACTCTGTTACCACTACCACCGCGTTTGCTCCTTCAACAGCCCCGTACGCATCCTTGGCATACACAATTCCGCTTGGAAGTACGGTTTTGGCATTCTCAATGGCTACCGGGTCATACGCTTGAATTCGTGCACCGAGTTTTATAAGTGCCGTGATAATGGCAACAGATGGAGCGTCGCGCATATCATCGGTATCCGGCTTAAATGACAATCCTAACACTGCAAACGTTTTTCCTTTAACATTCCCATGGAAATGCCCGGTAATTTTTTCTATAAACCGATTCAATGCATCTTTATTTACCTCATCGACGGCCTTGAGAATTGAAAAATTATAATCGTGTTCCCGGGCGATCGCAATAAGTGCACTTACGTCTTTAGGAAAACAGCTTCCGCCGTAACCCACACCCGCGTAAAGAAAACTTCTTCCGAGACGCTTATCCATCCCTACACCCTCAAGCACCTTTTCCGCGTCAGCGCCGACGGATTCCGAAAGAAACGCGATTGCATTGGCAAAAGAAATCTTTGTCGCCAGAAGCGAATTTGATGCGTATTTGATAAGCTCTGCAGTCTCTATATTACATAAAACCTTCTTCCCGTCTATGGATTTGTGAAGCTCTAAAAGCATATTCTCAGCCCTCCCGGACGTCGTTCCGATCACGACGCGGTCAGGGTGAAGCGTATCAGATATTGCTGTTCCCTCCCGTAAAAACTCCGGCACGGAACACATGGCAAATGACGCGCCTTCCGGCTTGGTGTGCTCAATAATTTCAGAAACCTTTTTATTTGTTCCCGGTGGAACCGTACTTTTCGTGACAATTACTTTGTACCCAACGATGGCTTTCCCTATACTCTCCGCTGCGGCAAAAACGCTCGTGAGATCCGCTTCGCCGCTTTCTTTTGGTGGGGTACCGACACAAATAAAGATGACTTCGGAGGCGACAACCGCTTCTTTATAATCAAGGGTAAAAAGTAATCTACCAGCCACGACGTTACGCTTCACTAGCTCCTCAAGTCCCGGCTCATAAAACGGAGTAATTCCCTTTTTGAGACGGTCAATTTTTAATTTTGTGCGTCCCACGACCCACACGGTATTGCCTAAGTCCGCAAACACCGCAGCCGTCACCAGCCCTACATACCCGTGTCCGACAAATGTAATAGTCATAGAATAAAACGAACCCCTTCAGAAAAGGGTGTCATTGTAAGTCCCAGGATTTCTATCTTAGTATTCTTAAGAACAGCCCTGCGTGGTCTGGGAGCACGCTTGTTATAATACGATACCCACGTTGTAGGTGCAATCCTTGATTGGTCAAGGCGATGCGTTTTGGCAATAAGGATGGCAGCATCATAAGGAGAAAGTGCTTCGCTCCCTACCGCGTGGTAAACTCCCGATGCCCCGTTACCCACCAAAATCTGTATGACCCGGGCTACATCATCTATATACGTCGGTGTAATATGCTGATCGCTTGGAGCTTCAATGCGCTCGCCTGTACGAAGCCCCTTCATAATGCGGTGTACGAAATCCGGCCTCCCAATACTTGCGGCTTGGTACGGAAAAGCAATTCGAAGGATAAGTCCCGCGTCTGCCAACCCTGCCACAAGTTTCTCTCCCTCATACTTTGTAACAGCATACCAACTCTGAGGATTAGGCGTGTCCTCTTCGGTGTAAGGGCCGTCCTTTCCGTCAAATACGAAATCCGTCGAGAGATAGAGGACGTGTTTGCCGCTTGCCGCAGCCGCGTCTACAATATTACGTGTTCCTTCTACATTCACACGCCACGAAAGACTTTTCTCTCCTAGCTGCCGTTCCTTTTCAGAAACATCTAAATCCGTTACTGCAGCAAAGTGAAATACCCAAGGTGCATTCGAAACTGAAATTCTTTCCTGTACGACATTTTTTTGTGTGATATCAACTCCGGTTTCCAGACTCAAGTTATCAAACTGAAACTCCGGCTCAAGAAATTCCACCACGCGTGAACCTACTAATCCTGATAATCCAGTACCAATAATCTTCATTATTTTTTGAGAGGTCGCCACCATGATTCATGTGATTTATACCATTCAATGGTCTTACCTAACCACGTATCAAAGTCATGCTTCGGTTGCCAACCGAGTTCTGTATTGATTTTCGTCCAATCAATGGCATAGCGGCGATCGTGTCCCGGCCTATCCTTCACAAATTCAATCATATTTTCACTTTTTCCCATCAATGCAAGAATTTTTTTAACGACAGTCAGATTATTTATATCCTGAGTCTGCCCGCCCACACAATAGGTTTCACCCACTTTTCCACGGATCAGAACCGATTCAATGGCACGGCAATGATCTTCCACGTAGAGCCAGTCACGGACATTGAGTCCGTCTCCATACACCGGCACGTTTTTGCCTTCCAAGACATTGGTAATTGCCAAAGGAATAAGCTTTTCCGGAAAATGGTACGGGCCAAAATTGTTAGAACAATTGGTAATCGTCACCGGCAGGCCGTATGTTTCATAATATGCGCGCGCGAGATGGTCGGAGCTTGCTTTGCTCGCTGAATATGGGCTTCTGGGGTCATAAGGTGTTCGTTCACTAAACTTACTCGAGGTATCAAGTTTAAGCGATCCGAATACTTCATCCGTTGATACGTGGTGAAATCGGGAAACCTTCGCCTTTGTTGCCGCCTCAAGCAAGGTATAGGTTCCCAGGATATTTGTCGTAATGAACGGGGCAGGTGCAAGGATCGACCGGTCCACATGGCTTTCCGCGGCAAAATGTACCACAACATCGACTCCCGCGAGCGCTTTCTCAACTATCTCCGGGTCACAAATATCTCCATGGATAAACGAATATTTTGATTTTTTTTCAACAGAGGCAAGATTCTTCAGATTTCCGGCGTACGTAAGCTTATCGAGATTCACGACGTCATCGCTTGAGTGCTCCCGCATCCAATAAAGGATAAAATTAGACCCGATAAAACCCGCCCCGCCGGTAACTAATAGTTTCATAGCTTTGTCATCGCGAGCGAAGCGTGGCGATCTCCGTTTTGGGATTGCTTCGTCGCTTCACTCCTCGCAATGACAGATACTCTAAGTAATGTTTTTATTCGTAATTTCCATCCCCTGCACCCAATCGTAACCGATTTGGGGGTCGTCATGGGGGATACGACCCTCCTCGTCTTTACTGTAGATGCCGCTCGTGACGTACACAAGCTCGGAGGGGCCTTTCATCACCTTTAATCCGTGGGCAACACCCGCCGGAATCTTCAGAATCATATCCTGCCCTTCCTCACCCAAGGTAAACTCGTTGAGCTCTTTGTGTGTGGTGCTTCCGGCTCTTGTATCAAAGAGCGCGACTTTCACAGTTCCGCGGACGACGTACCACCAGTCAATTTGTGTTTTATGGACATGCCAAGCTTTCACGACGCCGGTAATCATCGACGAACGTGAGAACTGCCCGAACCCTTCTTTAAATATCGGGTCAGATACACGAATAAGTTCTTCAAAAAAACCCCGTTCGTCGGGATGGCGGATAAGCTGTTTTGTCTGGACGCCGTCTATCATAATTTACCGTCTCTCACCATTTGGGCTACCTGACTATTGGCGTAAAGAAGTTCGTCGTATGAAGTGCCCGCATCGATCCACCAATCTATGACTTCACAGAGAAGCTCTCCGGTATGGAGGTAATAGTTATTGAGATCCGTCACTTCAAGTTCACCCCTCCCGGAAGGTTTGAGTTTCCGGATAAAGTCAAACACCATGCTATCATACATGTATATCCCTGTTTGAGCGATATCGCTCTTGGGATGCTCCGGTTTTTCCTCAATAGACATGACTTTTCCGCTTTTGTCTACTTCAATGACCCCATATTGCTTGGACTCGGTATCTTTGTGAACGCCGAAAACCATTGCCCCCCGGCCAACCGCCTCAAATTTCTGCCGCGCTGCCAGAAGATTAAAGTTAAATATATTATCGCCCAATAGGACAAGAGTGGACTCGCCCTGGGCAAACTCCTCCGCAAGCGCAATTGCGTCCGCAATGCCCCCTTTAGGATTCTGTTGAACGGCGTAGTAGAGTTTCATCCCAAAATCCTCCCCGGCTTTAAGCAAATTTGCAAAATGGCCAGCGTGATCTCCGGAAGTCGTCAAGAGAACCTCTTTTATACCCGCCTTCTGCATAGCCTCGAGCGGATAGAATATCATGGGCTTATTGTATATAGGCAACAGATGCTTATTCGTGACGAGCGTCAGCGGGTGAAGCCTGGTTGCAAGTCCGCCTGCGAGAATAACACCTTTCATACAAACCTCCTTAATACCCTAAAACGATAAATAGCAAGAGTATCGCAATCCCACCGATAAACACGTATTCTATCACAACCTTCCTATGAAGATCCCCCTGCAGACAATGATGAATAATGCCCCACATAACGTACGCTATACTTGTAACGACACCGATAGACAGCTGCAAGGCAGTATTGCCCCGAGCCGAAAAAAACATTCCAACTCCGGCAGAAAGGATAAGAAGAAGAACAATAAAATGAAGTGTGTGTGCTTTCATGTTGTTATAATATCGCTCCTCGCGTTGCCACCTGCAACAGGAGAAGTATGCTCCCAAAAAACACCATATGTCCTACACTATGACCAGTTACGCGGACAATCTTCTTCCTGTATACATACCAACCATCCAGCGCAACAACCAAAACAATAAGCCCCGCAAATCCCGTCGTCACTTGCTTGGAGATTTTGGTGATGTCCACGATGGGCCGCACAAGAACGTCAGTCAGGCCGAGAGTCGGCGACTGTGCAAACACCGACGGAGCCGTCGCTGCGGCCGCCGGGGTAAGAACGGTAGGGTTTATCTGATAGGCAAGCTGGCTATCCCCGGCGCCAAACATCTGGATGACGAGCGTGGTTTCCTCGCCACCTAAAACCCCGTTCACCACGGCAAAGCCTATATCCTTGTAATCCCCCCGCATGATGTTGTCTTTATGCGTGGGACTTGCCATCCATGCATCAACAACGGCACTGCTTACTGAAAAATTCTTGGCAAGGTTCTCTCCGGCCACACGATAACGATACCCCGTTGTCGTAATAAACCCCCACGGCGTTTTACCGTCCGGGCTATTATGAGCCCAATAATTACCGGCAAACATGTCCTGAGCTTTGAGTGCGGCGGCACGGGAGAGTCGCTGATCTAAAACGAGCGCTGCGAGTCCTGCTTCTGCACGTTTCGCGTTGATGGCAGAGAAAAGCTGCTCTACGCGAATGTCTGTCGCAAACCCCAACACGTCCGGAAACTGTGCATGCCCCAGAGAGAGGAGAAGCCGGAATAAAACAAACGCAAGAAGGTACACAAACATCGCGTCGACGTGCAAGACCCGTGCGTGGTGGTTATTAGTGTGATGCGGAATAAACAAATGACGAAGAAAATCTCCCATACCTATCTATCATAACAACCTTGAGGAAAATTACCACCGGTGTTACCTAAAAAGAAAAGGCGCTGAGCGAATAAACCAAGGTCGGAATTGCGAAATCTGGCTAGCTGTTATCGCATCTAATGTTAGCGTACTTGTGTAAGATACGGGGACAATACCCAAAAATTTAACAGTGTTCTTGGTAACAATCTCATACACTGGTTTACACGCATCATCCTGGCTGCAGAAAACGTCTAATGAGACTCGCTCTGGTTTGTTAGATAACCTATCAGTAATACCGTCTGGGTTGAGAATTATTACCGGACTTGGGATTTTCTTTGTATCGGCTACTACTTCTATTTCATCCTTCTCGTTTATTTCTACCTTAACTTTCGAAATCACTTGTACCGACTCTGTTTTAATCATGTATGACGGTTGACCAGTGCTTGAAGGTATTTCCTTAATTTCTACTTTAGCTTTTTTGGTTTCCCCACCGAATATTTTAATACAAACACGAGGTAAATCTTCTTTACTTCCCAACAAAATAGGAAGGCAATTATACTCGGGAGGATTACACTGTTTTATCGGATAGACGTTTTTTAAACCCCCACCGCCACAGTAATTGTCTTTTATAGACAGACAATTGCTTTCGCCTGTCTGTTCATGATAGCAGTACTCACTTTGGCTGCAGGTGGTTCCCCCGCAGTAAACCGTAGGATAGGTCTGTTTAATGGGTTTCGTAGTGGGCATAGTTTGATATGAATCAAAAGACTTTCCCCAAAAACTTGAGACTAGCCCGTCAATAATTTGACCATTACTAAATGAATCGCCCATCTTTACTTTATCTTTGACGACAAAAATTTCTTGGATGGATTCAAGGGGATATAAACTATCACAATTCTGAAAGCGTGTATCACCTTCTTTAAAAGAAACATTTTGTATCTTCACCGACAAATAATACGTATCAGGATAACTTAATTGCATATCCGTCGGACAAGAATTGGTCTTTACACAGGGGTTTTCGTAAGCTTTCTCAAATCTCACACCTTGAATTAGTCCCTTGATATAGCATTTGGGGGCTGGGGCTGGTGGTGATGCAAAAATAGTTCTTTCTGGGAATTTAAGAAAGAACCAACTGGCAATAAAACCAAAAAATACCAAACGAAAAAGGTTCCCTTTCTTCATATTGTTATCTTTCGTAAAGAGTCCACATCACTCTAGCGCCAGGAGATTTTTCTTTTCCTTAAAAACAATTTTGAATTGCCTGAAAAACGCTTCTCTCCCGAGTAAATTAAAAGAAACCAGATATTCGCGAGAAAAAACAACCGGACAGAGGAATCTCTTACCTGCAATTTCTACATCCAATGTATGGATATAGCCTTTTATTCTCCCACCTACTCCGCCGAGGTACGTTTCTTTGCCGTTTTCTATTGTGACCCCAAGCTGTTCAGCCACATCCTCTCTAAAAATAGAAACCGTCGCTCCCGAATCTACCAGGGCGAAGATTCGTGCTGTGCGGTCGTTTTTAGATACAAAAAAATCAATGACCGGAAAAAAATCGCCGTCGGAATTTTTTTGATAAGGAAATGTTTTCACTTGGAAAAAATCAATACATACGGCCCTTCGTCCTTACGCGGGACCTTAAAAGCCGCTGCCGCAATTTTATGTTTATCGCCGGTTTTACCAGTGACAAAAGAAGAAATTTCCTGCAAGGTTTTACCCGAAGCCACAATCCGGTCATTTTCAGTGTCAATTGCC
This sequence comes from Patescibacteria group bacterium, assembly GCA_038078675.1. Classification (GTDB taxonomy): domain Bacteria; phylum Patescibacteriota; class Microgenomatia; order UBA10105; family UBA927; genus JBBTUC01. The sequence goes on along the minus strand of JBBTUC010000073.1, from coordinate 1,361 downwards.
ACCCATTTCCCGGCATATTTGCCCATATTTTTAGTGGGAATATTCACCTTTTTCATAACAGACTCATCGTAACAAAAACCTTAAGGTGAAGTCAAACGCAAAGAACCATTATAGGTAGCGATCGCCTTCATATTGGGGGGTGACGGTCTGCCCTACGGCCAGGCCATTGATGGGGACACCCAAGAGGATCCCGAGCATATTAGCTATAGCAATCCCTACCCGAAGCCCGGTGTAGGAACCCGGACCGGTATGGACCTTAATAGCCGCTACATCATCAAACATTAACTCGTGTTTCATAAGAAGTTCCTCAATCATTGGCAGTACTTCCTGCGCTTTGGCTCGGGACACAGGCTCTTTAAACTCATAGCTTTCACCACCACTCGTTTCCAATGCGACGCGGATCGCCTCCGATCCGGATGAATCAATGACAATGGTTATCTCCTTAAGAACAATTGAACCCTGCCGTACTATTTGATAGGGATTTACGCTACAGTTAACGACCGTGGATGCCATACCTACAGAACTCTCTCCTGGTAGCACAAAATCAACGAGCTTGATGAGGTCAGGATCTAAATCTTTAAAACGGTAGGGAGTAGGGTGGCCGTGAAAGTTGGCTGATGGCCCGAGGATCGGCACACCTACCCCTCGGATAAGCTCCAGCACAGCATCGTGATTGGGCATTCGTAACCCAATTGTATTGCTTCCACCGCGGATAGGGGAGTACACGAGCTTTTTTTTGCACGGCGCGATGATGGTAAGAGCTCCCGGCCAATGTTTCCTCATGAGATGTCGTACAATTTCTGACGGATTGAGGTAGTAGGCGAGTGCCATCTCCGTTGATGCGACGAGCACCGGCGTTGCCTGTGTACGAGGACGCTTGCGTATTGCAAACAATCGATCCACAGCCTGTTTGTCATCCATCCGGCACCCTATGCCGAAGGCTGTATCTGTAGGATAAATAACGATACCACCATCTTTCAATATCTTAATCGTTTTCCGAACAATATCTTGATTCATATCAATTGACTTGAAATTGTCATTCCCGCGAAAGCGGGAATCCAGTTTTTACTTTAAGCTGGATCCTCGGGTCAAGCCCGAGGATGACAGAGACACATGATGTTTTCCGTTTTCGAACACCGAAAACCGTACGTCAATCCGTTCTTTGGGCAGCAAGCCCCCAAGTTTTTCCGCCCATTCGATAAAAACAATCGAATCCGGATCTGACAGAATTTCCAAAAGACCCAACCCGAGAAGGTCTTTCTCGCTGCTCACACGATAGAGATCGAGGTGATATAAAAATCCGAAGTTATCGGGTATCCGATAACGTCGTACAATAATGAAAGTAGGGGAGAGCAGACGGG
>JBBTUC010000072.1:0-1612 GCA_038078675.1 Patescibacteria group bacterium | reverse complement strand
AGGAATTTTGTGGAATGTTAATTGCCAATCATGAATCCTTACCACATCAATTCCCATTTCGGAGCGGAATTGCCCCCAGGCTTGTGATTGGAGTGGATGGTCAGACATACGTGCCAATTATCCCTCTTTTTCAACTGTGTTACAATTATAGAAATGAAGCGAAATTCCGGACGACGCCATCACCAATCAGTTACACCGCTTCACTGGTTGCCGATAGACAGCCGGCTGATTTTACCGTTATTTTCATTTAGTCATGTCAAAGGATTTTCCCGTTTCTTCTTGGAGGTCGAGATAACCATTGCTATTATTGTCGTTGTAGGAACTCTCGTCATCGTAGGACTAAAGCTATTTTTCGGAGCCTAAAGATTTATAACAGGAAATCATCAGTGGTAAATCCACGGTCAGGACTTAAAGAAACAGACAACTCCAATGCGTGTTCCGGGATATCTGCCAAAAATCGGGAAATCATATTTTGGGTGCGTGTTCCGAAGTAGAGCCTTCGGTTGGCGTAGATAAGATACAATCGTTCTTTCGCCCGGGTGATTCCCACATAACAAAGTCTCCGTTCTTCTTCGAGTTCCTCGCGGTCCAGAAGCGCGCGACTATGGGGAAATAATCCTTCCTCCATGCCCACCATAAAAACGATTGCAAACTCCAAACCCTTTGCTGCGTGGAGAGTCATAAGGGTGACCGCAGCGTGTTCCGCTTTTTTTGAGTCCTGACTTTCCATGAGCACAATGGTTTCGAGAAACGTCGAGAGATCGGAAAACTCCGTCGCAACAGAGCGAAGTTCCTTTATATTTTCGAGTCTATACGCTTCTTCTTCGACATTGGCGTTGTAGAGTGAAAGATAATCAGTAACTTCCAAAACCTTATCGAGGAGTTCGAGGGTGGTGAATTGAACCAGCTTGGCGTCTTTTTTTACCGTCTCGGCGAACGTATAAAATTTTTCCATTCTTCCTTTCCCTAATTTTTCGATGCGTTTACCCGATACCGTATCTTTGGGATTAGCGAGGATCCTGAGGTAGGCAAGCACGTCTTTGATTTCCCGGCGTTCGTAAAACCGCGTCCCACCGACGAGTACGTAGGGGACACCGGCATGGAGGAAAGATTCCTCGAGGACCCGCGATTGCGCATTGGTCCGGTAAAGGACGGCAAAGTCCGTAAATGGTCTTCCTGATTGGAGTATGGTTTGGATGATAAACATGGCTTCATCGTGTTCGTTTCTGGCCTCATAGAGCGTGATTTTGTCGCCCCCGTTTTTCCGGGTCCAGAGTTTGAGAATGGGGTGACTTGTATTTTTGGATATAACCCCGAAGGCTGCGTCGAGAATGGTCTGTGTAGACCGGTAGTTTTGTTCCAGATTGTAAACGGCAGCCGTGGGGAAGTCAGATTTGAATTTAACGATGTTACGGAAGTCCGCGCCGCGCCAACGGTAGATGGATTGGGAGGCGTCTCCCACAACACAGAGGTTGTGCCATCTGCCCGCAAGCTGGCGGGTCAACATATATTGGGCGCGGTTGGTATCCTGATACTCGTCCACAAGGACGTAGTGATATTGCTCTTGATACCGGCCCAGAACAGAAGGAATTTTCTCAAAAAGCTGGACAGT
>JBBTUC010000071.1:0-1014 GCA_038078675.1 Patescibacteria group bacterium | reverse complement strand
CCCGCCGTCAACAAGCATATCCCGTCCGTCAGGGAAACGGATGTAGGCGGCGTCTCCCTGGCCGACGTCACAAAATACTATATGCAGTTTTCCGTCAGGAAGTGACCAGAAAAATCCGAGAAGGAGAGTAAGGCCTGTAGTGATACCGGTAATCAAGTACCCAATACGTAAACGAAACATACAACAATTGTCATCGCGAGACCGTTCTGACGGCGTGGCGATCTCACATATGTTTGAGATTGCTTCGTCACAAAGCTCCTCGCAATGACAAGCCTCTAGGAAAGACTATATTGACTCTATTTTCCCTACCTCTCGTGCCTGAATGATGTTGTTTGATACTGTGTCTTTTTACTCTGGATTCCCGCATTCGCGGGAATGACAAACGGATTGTCCTACCAAGCAATACCCGCAAGCGGGAATCCGGCGGTGACTTCTACTGCACGGATGACGTAGGCGAGAAGGATCCACGCCGCCCAGGCGGGGAGGAGTCCCAAGGGTTGCCAGATGTAGCCCGCAACTGCCGCGATCCACCCAAGCCCCATGAGAAACGGCATAGTCCAACCGATAAGGACATTGGTGAGGGGTGCGATGAGGGAAAGCCGGTGGAAGTGAAAAAAGATAAGCGGCGTCGTAAAAAGCTGGGCGGCCAGGGTGATACGAAGACTATCTCGAATGAACTGGATTCCCGCTTTCGCGGGAATGACTGACGAGGGAGCGTTTCCTTTCCCTCCAAATAATATGATGCCGAGGGTAGCGAGGACAGAAAGTTGAAAAGACAGGTCACCGATCCATGAAGGATTTAGCACTAACATAGTGCTGACTGCTAATACAAGACTGAGTAAACTCAAATTTCTTCTGCCAAAGATAACCGCAAGAAGGGTCAAAGACCCCATGATGACGGCTGCCGCCGTTGACCGCATTGTGCATCATAGCGTGATTCTTGAACTCAACATTGACAGCTACAGGATAGACTCGGCTAAAAAACGTAAGATCACAGCTTCACACAAAAGCTCT
>JBBTUC010000070.1:3319-12247 GCA_038078675.1 Patescibacteria group bacterium | reverse complement strand
TGCCCTGCCGGCAGGCGGGCTAATTTGTCATAGACATACGGGATGCCACCAATATGATCATCGTGGCCATGGGTAAAGACTAAGCCGCGGATATACTGTTTCTTATTGGCAAGGTACCGCACGTCAGGAATAACCAAATCCACGCCGTACATGTCAGGATCGGGAAACCCGATACCACAATCCACAATGAGGATATCACGAATTTTTCCGTCTACGCGGTACTCATAGACGAACATATTTTTCGTCACATTTCCCGTCCCGCCAAGCGGGATGATCCGGACGGTATCTTTGCCTGTTTTCCAAAAACTCATATTAATACGTTTCTATAAACTCCTTCATGTTTTTGGCTGTAATGTGGAAACTATTTCCTTTCCCTTCGACAATCATTCGCGCGACCTTACGGCAAAGCGCATTCATAGTGCGCTCGAGACTCCGGATCCCGGCGTCATACCCAAGCGGACGTACGAGCTTCGGCCAGAGCACGTCATCGATGGATAAATTTTCGGTTGTTAATCCGGATTCAGCCATAAGAGAAGGGAGCACATAATCTTTTGCGATTTTAATTTTTTCCTCATCGCTATAAGACGGCATTTGTATGGGCTCGAGTCGATCAAGGACCGCGGTTGCGATATTCGTCGTGTTGTTGGCGGTTGCAATAAACAATACTTCAGAAAGATCAAACGGATAATCCATATAGTGATCGGTAAATGCTACGTTCTGCTCCGGATCCAATAGCTCAACCAAGACACCCATGATGTCTCCGCGCGTTGCATCAGCGACCCTGTCGATTTCATCAAGGAGCATCACCGGATTTTTACTGCCGGCAAACCGGAGACCCTTGAGGATAAGCCCCATCTGTGCATCGGGGCGAACCCGTGATTGACCACGGAGGTCCAACGCATCACTCATTCCCCCAAAGGGGATACGGACAAAATGCCGGCCCATTGCCTCTGCGATTGATTTAGCAAGTGTCGTTTTTCCGGTACCGACAAGTCCGACGAGACACAAAATGGGCGCTCTCCGGGCAAGGATTGCATGAGATAATTTCTCCTCACCTATTTCTTCTTTTTTCCACCGCTCTTTGTTGAGAGACAGAATTGCCAAGTACTCCAAAATCCGTTCTTTCACCGGCTCCAGTCCATAGTGATGTTTATTGAGAATCTCATGAGCGCGGGGTAAATCCAAAATATCCTGAGTCCTCGTATTCCAGGGTAAGCTCACGACCCATTCCCCATACCGCAACATCTGCTCGATGTACACGCGGGAAGAAATATCGTTTTCAAGGCGAATTACCTCATCAAAGTTTCCCAAAACCCGGAGCTCTAGATCACGGGGAAGTTGGACTTCCGTTACTTTTTGCCGGAGATTTTTTACTTCTTCGGAGAGTTTTGACATAATACTATAATACACTAACGGTAAGGAGGGAGGATATTTGCGAGATACTTGCGCCTATTAAAATCTCCGACGTCCGCGCTCAAACGGCCGGTGTTCACGCGGCGGAGAAACTTTCTTGGCATCCTCACCAAAAAGCATGGAGAGATTCACGCGTTTCTGATCATCTATTTCCATGACCCGCACTTTTACTTTTTGGCCAACTTTGACAATGTCATTGGGATCACGCACAAAATCTACCGCCATTTGCGAGACATGCACCATACCTTCTTTTCCTGGTAATATCTCTACAAACGCACCAAATGTGAGAATCCTCTTTACCTCTCCTTCATATTCTTCACCGGGCAGTACGTCTTTTGTGAGGCCTTCGACCCACTCGACCGCTTTTTTCACGCCCTCCACATCCATACCGGAGATCATGACCGATCCGTCATCTTCGACATCGACAGTCGCGCCTGTCACTGCAATAATCTGCCGGATCATTTTGCCCCCCGGTCCGATGACTTCTCCGATTTTCTCAACGGGAATTTTCACAACCTGGACTTTGGGTGCATATTGGGAAAGATTTTTCCTCGGGCTGTCGATAACCTTAAGCATCGCCTCGAGAATCTTCATTCGTGCTACTCTGGCGCGCTCCAATGTCTCTTTGACGATCTCATCGGACAATCCGTCAATTTTAATATCCAACTGAATTGCACAGATGCCGTTTTTCGTACCCGCAACTTTAAAATCCATATCTCCGGCAAAATCCTCTATCCCCATGATGTCCGTAAGGAGGACAAATTTTTTGGCGTCCGTCATGAGCCCTATCGAGATCCCGGATACCGGCTCTTTTATAGGCACTCCGGCATCCATGAGCGCTAAGGTTGACCCGCACGTCGAAGCCATTGACGTGCTGCCGTTACTGGACATTACTTCTGATACCAAGCGGATCGTATAAGGAAATTCTTCTTTAGACGGGATCACGGATAGCAGCGCCCGCTCGGCTAAGGCTCCGTGGCCGATCTCACGCCGGCTAGGAGTCCCGACTCTCCCGGTTTCTCCAACCGAATACGGCGGCATACTATAGTGATGGATATACCGTTTTGATTCTTCTCCGGACGGACTTTCAATCAGTTGTTCCAGAGACGGCGTTCCTAAGGTCGCAACCGTCAACACCTGGGTCTGTCCGCGCTTAAACATGGCGCTTCCGTGGGTCCGCGGGAGTAAACCAACCTCTACCTCAATTGGCCGAACTTCATCAAGCTTCCGGCCGTCAAAACGCTTCCCTTTTTCTAAAACATCCTGTCGAACCTGACTCTTAAATAGTGCATCGAGGGCTTCCTCAATAGATTTTACTGAATACTCACTCCCGTATTTTTCGGCGATGATCTTAGATAGTTCCGCGATTTCCGTGCCTCCAAATTCTTTCTCTGCTTTTTTGGCAAATGCTGCGGTCATTTCTTTTTTATAATCTTTGGAAATCTTGGCCTTGAGTTCATCGGCGGCACTCACTTCGGCCATCTTTATCTTCGGTTTGCCGACTTCTTTCACAAGTTCGTCGATAAGCCCGATAATCTTTATATTCGCTTCTTTCGCCTTAAGTACCGCGCCATACACGATATCTTCCGGTGTCTCGCAAAATCCACCCTCAAGCATCACCGTTGTGTCCCGACTTGAAGAAACCACGAAATCAAACTCGGAAAGTCCCTGCTCTGTTACTGTAGGATTTATAAGATACGTACTATTCCCATTGTCTTTGACGTACCCCACGCGGACACCGGACACCGGACCCTTCCATGGAATAGGGGAAACGGCAATTGCTGCACTCACGGCGACGAGTCCCAACACATCAGGGTCATTTTCTCCGTCTATAGAAAGAACCGTTACGATGACCTGCACGTCACGCTTAAATGATTTGGGGAAAAGCGGGCGGATCGATCGGTCGATCACGCGTCCGGCTAAGATTGCGTCGTCACTGGGCCTGCCTTCTCGTTTGACCCACCTGCTGCCTTTGATACGCCCACCCGCATAGAGTCGTTCGACATATTCGACAGATAACGGGAAATAATCAAGCGTCGTTTCTTTCGAAGACACCATGACGGTTGCCAAAACCATCGTATCGCCGTAGCGAGCGAGTACCGCCGCGCTTGCCTGCTCGGCAAACCGCCCGACTTCAAGAGATAACTCTTTCCCGTTTAACTCTATGGATTTTTTGACGATCTTCATGAAAAGTTTTCTTTTTGGGGGGGAGTGTCTGAAGTGGGATTGCTTGAATCATTCATCCACCGGCTGGCGGATCAATAGCTCAAGACATCACACTTCGCGTATCCCCCCTTTTCTTACTTACAACTATGAGTATATCACACTTATTTTCCCAATCCTAATTTTTTCGATACATCTTTATACCGAACTACATCTTTTTTCTCCAAGTAGTTGAGGAGACGCCGGCGTTTACTGACGATTCCCAAGAGCCCCCTCCTTGAGTGATTATCCGATGGATTGGTTTTCAGATGCCCGACGAGCTTCTCGATCCTCTTGGTCAAAAGCGCCACCTGTACTTCCGGGCTGCCCGTATCGCCAGCTTTCACCTGAAATTGGGAGATGACCTCCTGCTTCTCGGCGCTTGGGATGGCCGCCGCAACCGCTGCCTCCTCGTCAACTTTTGTTTTTTTTACTTTTTTTGTTTTTTTGGCCGGCTTTGCAACCGCTTTCACGGCTTTGGTTTTTTTTGGTGTTTCCTTTTTGATTTTCGCAGTCTTTGTTGCTTTCACTGGAGGCATAAGAAATGAGGCTTTCGCCGACTCTAATAGATGTATTATATCCGATCCCGCCCAATAAAACAAGGCGTCAGAGAAGATTGGAGCTTTTGAAAATTTTCGGTTTGAGCCAATCTGACGGTGCCTGACCTGCCGGGGCCACCGAAGAAGGATGGTCATGCACTGCTCGAATGGGAGCCTCCGTCACTATCGTTTCTCCCACTTGCGGTACCGTTACTTCAACCAACCCAAACCGTTTACCGCCGGCTTTCAGAGCAACAGAAGCTACATCAAACACTCCAGAGGAAACATTAGCGGCAGTAAAGTTAGCAGTCCCGCCATACACGGCATTGAGGAGATTTGTTGCAATATCCATAGTGAGCTTAACGCCAAGCATGGAAAGAATTCGTGCCACCACTTCTGCTGTCGTAGAAGCGGTCACATCGACCAAGTTGACCGCACCGTACTGGGCATTATTGGGATGCCGATCGACATTGACGATCGTTTTGTCTGAAAACAATTCCTTATTGCCTTCATAAAGATTTTTGAGCCCCCCCAAGTGGATCGTATCAACGGCAATGATAAGATCCGCATTGCCACTCGCAAAGGAATAGTGCACCTTATCGGCGGAAAAGCTTTCAAAGCCCGGCCTTGGCTCTATAACGAGGTTAAACTTGTCGCCCTCGATGTTATAGCTCACCTTTTCTATGGAGCCGTCTATGTAATCAAGGGAGACGATGAAGTTCTTTTTGACGGCAATATCGGCCATAATCTTGTTAACCCCGACGTAGTTGGATAGTCCAACGGTCATCGCATCAGGACAAGCAATCGTGACTTTTTTCCCGAGACTTACGAGTCCCAATAAAAGCGCGAGGCTCGCTCCCACACTGTCATCAGTGGGTTTCTCGTGGGTGACGATGAGTACGTCTTTGGCCTTGGCCAACAGATCCTTAACCTTGGTAACTTCTGTTTGATAATCCATACTTATCCTATAGTCACCGCGATTATAGCATCTCCTATAGTAAAATCAAGTTTTTGGTCAAAAAGGATCCCGCATTCGAGTCCGACTTCGGCTTTAGTGATATCCTCGCGTCCCCGGCGTACGGATTTGATCTTGACACGGCCTATTTCAGTTTCCCCCTCTTTTTCCTGCCTCACTATCTTGACACTATCTCCCCGAGCTAGTCTTCCCGATGATACTTTCGTCCCGGCGATACGAAATCCGTTAAAAGGAAACTCTGCGATGATGGTGCCGCGCCCGAGCTCCCGTTCTTTTCCGATGACGACTTTAAGTCCGGCGACCACTTCCGCAAGCTCACCCAAAAGTTCATAAATAATGGTGTAAGTCCGATACATCACTTTTTCCGTCTGGGCAAGTTTAGCAACCGTCGTTTTACAGGCAACCCCCAACCCTATAACAACTGCGTGACTACTTTTGGCAAACAACACGTCTGCACCCTCAATATCACCGACACCACTTTGAACGACATCTACTTTTTTCGGAAGGGAGGCCATAACAGCCTCCAAAGAACCTGCCGTATCGGCTTTAAGAATAATCGAGATTTTCCGATCCGCTTCCGGATCTATAGGATTTAAGAAATCCGGAAGTTCCCCAAGTGCGACAGGTTGAGTCCTTTCTAAAAGCGTTTGATCAATATTGCGTGGTTTTGATACATCAGTCAGCGTCATGCCAACAGAAGGAAAATTCGTAAATCCCAACACTTCTATAGGTTTCCCAGGACCAGCCAAAAGCACGGAGCTCCCCTGTTCATCCTTCATCGCACGAACTTTGGCAACCTGGTTCGCTCCGTCGTATAGGAGTGTGCCGGTTTTAACCGTTCCGAATTTTACGATAAGGGTCGCGACCATCCCAATCCCTTTATCCATACGCGTTTCGATGACGACGGCTTCTACGGGAAATTGTGGATTGCTTGGTATTCCCTTCATGTCGCTTACAAGAAGAATTAAATCTAAGAGTTCATTGATACCGGTTCCCTGCTTGCCTGACACTAAAACAAACGGTACATCTCCGCCAAACCCTTCTACCTGAACTCCATGCTTTGCCAAATCCTGCTTCACGCGGTCGATATTGGCGGCCGGAAGATCCACCTTGTTGACTGCGACAATCATGGGAATTCCGGCTTGTTTAATCTGTTCTATGGATTCGATAGTCTGCGGCTTGACACTGTCATCGGCGGCTACGACGAGGATTGCAATATCGGCAACCGCGGCCCCCCGCGACCGCATTTTGGCAAACGCCTCATGCCCCGGAGTATCGATAAAGGTAATTTCTCGCTCTTCCTCAGTTTTGAGTTTTGAGCTTTGAGCTTTGAGCTTGATCTGGTACGCTCCTATTGCCTGAGTAATTCCGCCGTGTTCACCTGCGGCAACATTGGTTTTTCGGATGGTATCAAGAAGTGTGGTTTTCCCGTGGTCAACGTGACCCAATACCGCCACGATCGGCGGCCTGGAAGAGACATGAGCAACTGAAATTTTTTGTGTTTTGGCCATACAATTTTTCTGCAGGGAGAATCAATTTCATACTATTCCTTCGCTTTGCTCTCCGCAGTTTCTAATTTTTTTTCAATCCCACCTTTCCCACGCATATCGATCTTCCATCCGGTCACTTTAGCCGCAAGCCTCACATTCTGTCCATCCCGACCAATTGCCAAGGAAAGTTGATCATCCGGGACTAACACTTCCGCCGACTTCTTCTTCTCGTTGAGCTTGACCTCAAGCTCTTTAGCAGGAGCAAGTGCGGCAGTGATAAACTGCTTGATATCTTCGCTCCATTGGATAATGTCAACTTTTTCACTCCCCCCGAGTTCATTAATGACTGCCTGGACACGAACACCCTTCTGACCTACACAAGACCCAACGGGATCAACACCGGATTGGGTGGAAAAAACAGCAACCTTGGTCCTGCCGCCTGCTTCACGGGCAACGACCCGCAATTCGACCGCTCCTGAGGCAACTTCAGGAACTTCCCGTTTAAATAACCCTTCCACAAGTCCCTTGTGCCCGCGGGAAACGATAATTTCGTTGCCTCGCATCGTTTCCCTGATGCCTTCAATGTAAAATGTGAGTCGCTGGTTCAGATGATACCGCTCCCCCTGACTCTGTTCCTGCGGCGGCATGATGGCCTGCGCCCGACCGATGTCCACGATCACATTCGGGCCGTCAAAACGGAGAATCATACCGGAAGCGATACTCCCGACTTTCGTTTGAAAATCAGCCAATACCGCCTGTTTTTCCGCTTCACGGATGCGTTGAAGAATAACCTGCTTGGCGGTTTGAGCCGCAATTCGTCCAAATCCGGGTGGTGTCACATCTTTGTCATCTTTGAGAATCCGGGCTTCTCCGGTATCGGGGTTGAGCTGCACGGCAAGAAGCTCAAGCTCTGTCGCTCCATAATCCTTGCGGTACGCAGCGAGTATCGCAGCCTTAATCGTCTCAATAACGACAGCAGGATCTATCCCCCGCTCGGTGGCGACTTGATTAAGCGCTAAAGAAAATTCACTCCGTACAATAGCTGGCATACTAGTGTCCGCATGCTAATCTGATTCTGAGAGGATTAGCATAGCGGCCTCTGTACCCACCGCTCACGCGCTCTTTGAGTCGTCTACGAATAGTAGTGAAAAGACTCAAAGGAAGCGTAGGTGGGTAACTTCCTCTAATAAAAAAGGTGGGCTCTATCCCACCGTAATCTCTTGAAACCTTCCTTATTATATACGCCCTGCTATCTCCCGTCAATCTTCCGACAATTCTTCCAGAAGTTCGCGCTGGCGACGGGAAAGGTGCGTCGGGATGGTAAGCTGTATGCGTACGTACTGATCTCCACGGCCAGAACCACGTACGTGTGGAACTCCTTTCCCGCGAAGGCGAATAAGTGTCCCGGGTTGGGTGCCTGGCTGCACCCGAATCTTTAAGGGTCCGTCAATAGTCGGGACTTCAACAACGTCTCCAAGAGCGGCCTGAGTGTAAGTGATAGGCTGATCAATGATGAGATCGTTTCCTTCGCGTTTAAACTCTTTACTCGGCCGGACATCCACCTGGATATCAAAATCATCGAAGCGTATCCGTGATCCGGTGTCCACACCGGCGGGGATCTTGATAGTTTTTCGGACTGACCCATCCCCTGCCCGTCCGGCTGGCACGTGAACTTCTTTTGTGACTCCGCGTGCGGCATCCATGAAGTCAATCGTGATCTCATACACTTCCCGTCGTGCTCTACTAGATGCTCTCCCCATGCCTCCGCCGAAAAATTGTTCAAAAATCTCAAACGGATCGATAAAGTCTGCGCCGAATCCGCCGGCTGGCGGACCGCCTGTGGAATATGTGTAGGTAAACGGACCCTGGCCTCCTCCAAAAGGTCCTTGCTGTCCGGCGAAGCCGGATCCCGCTTCGCGGGAAAATGCGGCAGCCCCAAACTGGTCGTACGTTTCCTTCTTCTTCGAATCAGAGAGAACCGCGTACGCCTCGTTAATCTCTTTAAACTTTTCATTTGCGCCAGCCGCCTTATTCCTGTCCGGATGCCATTCTAAAGCAAGCTTCCTATACGCCTTTTTAATCTCGTCAACAGAGGCGCTCTTAGAAACACCTAAAATATCGTAATAATCTCGTTTAGTAGCCATAAAGTTGTTATACCTGTATCCCATTCCATGTCATTCCCGCGCAGGCGGGAATCCATGTGGATGCCCGATCAGGTCGGGCATGACAAGTGAGTTTGCAATAAACTCTCTCTGTCATTCCCGCGCAGGCGGGAATCCATGTGGATGCCCGATCAGGTCGGGCATGA
>JBBTUC010000070.1:0-3219 GCA_038078675.1 Patescibacteria group bacterium | reverse complement strand
CAAGTGAGTTTGCAATAAACTCTCTCTGTCATTCCCGCGCAGGCGGGAATCCATAATCCGAACTATACCAGATTTTTATATAAGTCATCCCACATCGGATTTTCTCTCTCAATTAAGTCGATTTTCCAATCTCTATTCCATTTTTTTAACCGTTTTTCTCGAATGATTGCTTCTTCTATAGATTCAAAAATTTCAAAATAAACAAGTTTGTCAACGCCGTAATGAGATGTAAATCCTTTTACTTGTTTTTCCTTATGTTGATAAACTCTCTTTATAATATCTCCGGTGACACCAATATACAGTGTCCCGTATTTCTTGCTTGCAAGAATATACACGTAGTATTGCTTCTGCTTTCTCGAAGCTCTATACATATCCCAATGATGGATCCCCGCCTACGCGGGGATGACAGTCATCCATCATAAGAGTAGCACATGATAAAAACAAGCGCGCTCCCGCGCGCCCTAGCTGAGTGCTGTTTTATTGCCCCATCAAGCTCATCAAACATCTATCTCTCTTGTCACTAAATCCGCATAGGTCAATTGTTGCCCGGTCAACTCGTTAAATTTACCAATTATTGCATCCACTTCTGTTTGTGTTAATCTTCCTACGCGTAATTCATAGGGCAAGGTACCTAACCAATTTCCTATTTGATTTCCTAATTCTACTTCTCCATCCAAAGCACCCTTAGGCATGTTTTCATAACTTCTGAGTAGATCAACTAGTCGATCTTGGCAATACGCTTCAGTCATATTAACTGACCACTTCTCCCTCTTCCACCTTCTTCTCCTCTTTTTTCTTTCCGTTGCCGCCCGTAGCTTGATCATCGGTTGGTCCTTCTGACGGTTGCGTGCTACCTGCTGGCGGCGGATTTTGATACGCCGCGGCTCCAACTTTCTGGACAGCATCGGACAACTCGCCGGTCTTCGCCTCGACATCTTCTTTGCTTCCGGAATCAAGGATGTCTTTCAAAGCCTTCACCTTCTCTTCCACAGCCGCTTTTTCCTCCGGCTTGGCTTTGTCTCCGACATCTTTCAATGTTTTTTCGGCTACATAGAGCATGTTGTCTGCTTTGTTTCTTGTCTCTATCTTCTCTTTTTTAGCCAAATCCTCTGCCGCGTGCTCCTCGGCTTCCTTCCTCATTTTCTCCACTTCGTCTTTGGAAAGACCCGTCGAGCCGGTAATTTTTATATTGGCCACTTTCCCGCTCGCTTTATCTTTTGCCGTCACATTGAGGATGCCGCTTGCGTCAATATCAAACGTGACCTCAACCTGCGGCACTCCCCGCGGCGCCGGAGGAATTCCCGAAAGGACAAACCTCCCCAAAGACTTATTATCTGCCGCCATCGGCCGCTCACCTTGAAGAATGTTTATTTCGACCGACGTCTGACTGTCAGCGGCCGTTGAAAATACTTCAGTCTTGGATGTGGGAACCGTGGTATTTCTTGAAATCAAAGGCGTTGAAACGCTCCCAAGCGTTTCCACCCCAAGTGTCAGAGGAGTCACATCCAACAAGACCACGTCTTTGACGTCTCCGGACAAGACTCCCGCCTGAACAGCTGCACCCACGGCAACCACTTCGTCGGGATTGACGGACCGATTGGGATCACGACCAAAAAAAGACTTGGCATTTTCAAATACTTTCGGCATCCTGGTCATTCCGCCGACCAAGACAACTTCGTTAATGTCTCCGGTTTTCATCTTTGCATCTGTAAGGCACTTTTTGACCGGTTCAATGGTTCGCGCGATCAAATCATCGACAATTGCTTCAAGTTTGGAGCGCGTGAGTTTCATGACCAGATGAAGCGGACCCTCCTTACCCTGCGTAACAAAGGGAAGGTTGATTTCGGTCTCAAGGGAACTGGAAAGTTCAATCTTGGCTTTTTCCGCCCCGTCCCGAAGCCTTTGAAGAGCTTGGGGATCGCGCCGAAGATCCACGCTGTTTTCTTTCTTAAACTCATCAGCCAGGTAGTCCATGATCTTTTTATCAAAATCGTCTCCACCCAGATGCGTATCCCCGTTGGTTGCTTTTACTTCATATACTCCCTCTCCAAGCTCGAGAATGGATATATCAAATGTACCGCCTCCGAGGTCATAAACGGCAATTGTGTGGACATTTTTTTTGTCCAGTCCGTAGGCGAGCGCCGCTGCCGTCGGCTCGTTGAGAATGCGCATAACCTCAAGCCCGGCAATCTCTCCTGCCTGCTTGGTCGCCTGGCGCTGGCTATCATCAAAATATGCCGGAACGGTAATAACCGCCTGTTTTACCGGCTCACCCAGATAATGTTCCGCATCTGTTTTTATTTTTGAGAGGACCTTTGCTGAAATCTCCTGTGGGGTAAATTGCCGTCCTTCGACTTCAACGACCGCCATGTCATTTTTACCGGACTTAATGGTATAGGGTAACCATTTCGCGTCTGTTTGGACGCTCGGGTCGGAGTATTTTCTCCCCATGAGCCTTTTGACGGAAAAAACGGTCGACTTTGGATTGATGACCATCTGACGCTTTGCCACGTCTCCCACGATATTTTTGATTGGGTCAACGACAGATGGAATGGTGTTCTTCCCCTCAAGTGAATGGATTACTTTAGGGGCTCCTCCCTCCATGACCGCAACACATGAATTTGTTGTTCCAAGATCAATGCCAATTATTTTTGCCATATTATTTATCCTTTCTATAATTTATTGATTTATTGTATCATTCATTTGCTTATTTGTAGATTTGTCATTTGCAGATTCGATTTTCTTCCCCACCTTCACCCTCGCCACTCTGATCACTTTCCCATGAAGTGTGTACCCGGAGAGCAGCTCTTCAACGACAATGTTGTTTTCCCCTTCTCCGACTTCTATACACTCCATAAACTTCGGATCAAACTGCTTTCCCACAACCTCAAGTTTGATAACTCCCTGCGACCTATAAACTGCCGCAAGCTCCTTGAGGGCAAGGGAAAGCCCGGTGTCACCAAGATGTTCCTGTGCCTTCTCAAGGGTATCACCTACGACCAGTAATTTTGTTACTACCATCTCGGCGGCAAATCTTCGTACGTTACTGGCTTCTTCCTGCGTCCGTTTTTCCAAATTTTGATAATCCGCCAATACCCGCAGGTATTTCCCCTTCCACTCCTCTATTTGCTTCTCTAACACTTCTGATTGTTCATCTGTTTTCTTTTTCATCACCAACTCCCTGCAAACTCATCTATCAGTCCTCCCATATAACGGACA
>JBBTUC010000069.1:0-11323 GCA_038078675.1 Patescibacteria group bacterium | reverse complement strand
AAGGGTGCATGGTGATCCGACCATACGGATATGCGTTGTGGGAAGCGGTACAGGACATCCTCAATCGTCTGATGCGATTAAAAGGAGTGCAAAACGCGTACTTCCCGCTCCTCATCCCACTCTCACTCATGGAGAAGGAGAAAGAGCATGTGGCGGGGTTTTCACCGGAACTGGCGATTGTGACGATCGGCGGCGGCGAGAAACTCAAAGATCCGTTGGTCGTCCGTCCTACGTCGGAGACGATCATGTACACGATGTACGCCAGGTGGATCAAAAGCTGGAGAGACCTGCCACTCCTTATTAACCAGTGGAACAACGTCGTACGGTGGGAGAAGCGGACGTATTTATTTTTGCGAACCACAGAGTTTTTGTGGCAGGAGGGACACACAGCCCACGCAACCGAAAAAGAGGCAATGGAGATGGTTCTTAAAGCATTAGATTGGTATCGGCAAGTCTACGAAGAGTATTTTGCGCTTCCGGCGGTGTTAGGGAAAAAAAGTCAGTCGGAAAAGTTTGCCGGAGCTAAAGCGACGTACGCAGTTGAAGCACTGATGCCCGATGGCAAAGCACTTCAAGCTGCGACATCCCATAACTTAGGGCAGAATTTTTCTAAAGTCTTCGACATCCAGTTTCAGACCAGCGAGGGTGGCCTCGCCTATGTCTGGCAGACGTCGTGGGGACTTTCCACAAGAAGCCTGGGCGGGTTATTTCTGACACACGGTGATGATGCCGGACTTATACTTCCTTCAAAGATCGCGCCTACCCAGGTGGTAATAATACCAATCTTTGGTAAAGATACCGATCGGGACGCGCTTGATGCGTATTGTCTGGAAGTGAAGGAGGCGCTCATGAGTAGCGGAGTCCGTATGCATGTGGATATGGGTGATGCGGAAAGTGTCGGCCGGAAGTTTAATAAATGGGAGGTCAAGGGAGTGCCGTTGAGGCTCGAGATCGGCGGAAGGGAACTGGAGGGTCGAAACGTTGCGATAGTCCGTAGAGATAATGGTGAAAAAAAGCTGGTGAACTTCCAGCAGATGATCCAGGTGGTTAAAGCGCTTCTTAAGGAGATTCAAGACACGAGGTTTGCTGTGGCCAAAAAGTTTCTTGTCGATAATACCCACGAAGTCGATTCGTATGAGGAGTTTAAAAAAATAATGGACACAACGCGTGGATTTATCAAAGCATTCTGGTGTGAAGATGCGGCGTGCGAAGCTGTAATAAAAAAAGAAACGAAAGCAAGCACGCGATGCCTGCCGCTTGATGCGAAAAAAGAAAATAGTTTTTGTGTCCATTGCGGCGAGCCTGCCACCCACCGCTGGCTTTTCGCCCAGGCGTATTAACATGAAACAAAAACTGCTTTTTCTCTTCCTGGTAATTTCTCTTCTGTTTAACGCCTACTTCGTAAAAAAAACGACCACCGATACCACAGTCAAAGAAATACTCGATGGCGACACGTTTATCCTCAATAACGGAGACCGCATCCGCCTGTTGGGTATCGATGCTCCGGAAAAAGGACGTTGCGGGGCAAAAGAAGCCACACAAACGCTTTCCGCGCTTGTTGCCGATAAAACCGTAAGCGTTAAGGAAGACCGACGGGACGAGTACGGTCGAAAGATGGGACTCGTGTATGTAAACGGGACACTGGTCAATGAAGCCATACTCGCCTCCGGCTGGGCGAGACCCGACTACGATAAGAATACACAATCCGAGCGACTCAAAGCCGCCTACCGCAAAGCGTCAGAGGAGAAACTCGGCATCCATAGTTCGCAGTGTAAAAAGGTTAATCCTCAGCCCCCAAGCGCCGATTGTACGATCAAAGGCAACATCGATAAAGGCACCTGGGATCATCTCTATCATCTTCCGACCTGCCGCCACTATAACCAGATTATCTTGGATATGGACATGGGAGAACAGTTCTTCTGCTCGGAATCAGAAGCCCAAGCCGCCGGTTTTACCCTCGCACCCGACTGCCTCCGCTAGCCCGGAGCCTCAAGGCCCGGCCTTGAGGCTAAAGGTCACCGCTACTTATCTCCTCAAGCCGATCTACGCTTGCCACTCCAAGATATTCATCAACAAAAGACCGGTACGTCGTCCTTCCCTGTGTTGGTAATTTTGAAAAATACGAAAGAGTGAGCGTCGGGTCACAAAGATGTTTTCCTCGTGGTTCAAGATATTCTCCATACGATGACCACGGATAGGCCGCAAGTTTCACGCTCAAGGCCCGGCCTTGAGCGTGGATTAACTCCACAGGATTGATGTGAATGTAACGGGACACATGAAGTAAGTACTCTTCCCTGTCAATAAGTTTTGCCTTAAATCGCCCCTGAAAAACGGCGCCGACCTTCTCATATTTTTTGTTGAAATACATCGTGTATGCAGTATGAAGGCGATGTATAAATCTATCGATCGGTTCCTCGCCATCTTGTCGAAGCAGCAAGTGAACGTGATTGGACATGAGACAATACGCAAGAAGTGTGACGGGGTGTTTTTTACGATACTCGCCGAGGCGCTTCAGGTATCGTCGATAGTCCCTTGCGTCATAAAAGATCACCTGTTTATTGTGACCACGATTATATACGTGGTAAAAACCTTGTTTACCAAAAACCACCCGCCGTGCAGACATACCTCATTATTATGCACAACGTAACTCCTAGGCACAAGGCCCGGCCTTGAGGCTAAAACGTTCTATGGTATACTCATATACATCATGAAAACCATTGTCACGCATATCGGGCCGGATTTGGATGCTATTACCGCCGTATGGCTTGTGAAAACGTTTTTCCCCGGATGGGAAGAAGCTACTCTTGCATTTGTCCCGGCCGGAAAAACCCTTAATAACGCGCCTCCTGACGAAAACCCGGAAATAATACATGTCGATACAGGGTTTGGGAAATACGACCACCACCAGGCAGACAGCGACACCTGTGCCGCCCAATTGGTGTACGCGCAAATCAAAAAAACGAAAGGTGAGGATCCTGCAATGACCCGCATGCTCACTGTCGTCAATGACGTGGACCACTTCCGCGAGGTTTTTTATCCTAACCCCACCGCAGATTTTTGGGATTTTTCTCTCATTTCGGCTATCGACGGCTGGAGGCTGCTATTTTCCGATAATCCCATTAAAATCGTGTCTCTCGGTATGGACAGCCTGGATGCACTCTATAAAACATTCCAAAACAAAGTCTGGGCAGAGAAAGAAATGAAGGAAAAATCCATTGCATTTGAAACAAGGTGGGGGAAAGCTTTCGGGATTGAAACTACCAACGACGAAGTTGTGCATCTTGGCCAAAAAATGGGGTACTCAGTCGTCATCCGCCGCGATCCCAGGAAAGGCTATATACGCATCAAATCCCTCCCGAAAGAAGAAATCGACCTTACGGCAGTGTATAATACGCTCAAAACAAAGGACCCCGCAGCCACGTGGTTCCTCCACGCCAGCCAGCATATGATCTTAAACGGTTCATCCAAAAATCCGGATATGAAACCAACAACACTCACACTTCTTGAAATTATCAATGTGTTAAAATCATAACAATGAAAACAGAAGTCGTAAAAATTTACAATCCAGACGCTAAAAACCTCATCTTCGGTCAGTCACATTTTATCAAGACGGTCGAGGATCTCCACGAGGCACTGGTAGGAACCGTCCCCGGCATCAAATTTGGCCTGGCCTTCTGTGAAGCCTCCGGTCCTCGGCTTATCCGAACCAGCGGTACCGATGAAACGATGGTCAAACTTGCTGCAACAAACGCCAAAGCCGTCGGCTGCGGCCATACCTTCTTTATATTTTTGGAAAATGCATTTCCCATAAATGTATTAAACGCCATCAAAATGGTGCCTGAAGTCGTCCGTCTCTTTGCCGCTACAGCAAATCCCCTCGAGGTAATCGTTGCCCGTACCCGTCAGGGCGGGGGAGTCTTGGGGGTCGTGGACGGCGACTCGCCCACACGGGTCGAGAAAAAGTCCGATATTATCTACAGAAAAGAGCTCCTGAGAAAATTCGGATATAAACTGTAAACCCAGCTCCAGTTTTTGAAAACTGGGGCTTGGTAAATTTTCCCAAATTAAAAGCGAAAAATAGTGTATAATAATCGACGACTCGCAAAGAGCTTCTAAGGGAGGTGTTTGTTACACTATGGTATTTGTCAAAGCACAACCGGGAGATACATCAGACTCACTCATCCGTAAATTTACCAGAAAAGTACTTTCTGAAGGGATATTACAGGAACTCAAACAACGGGAGTTCTATCAAAAACCCGCGGAAGTGAGGAAGGAACAAAAACGTGAGCTTACCCGAAGGCTCAAACATCCGAGGAGAAATTACTAATTTCTATGTTGGTTGACGAATTGAAACGTTCGGTTATCGCTTCCCTCAAACAAGGGAGTACGCGCCGTGTCGAAACCCTCCGGTTTCTTCTTGCGGCTGTTCAATACACGGCCATTGCTAAATACGGCTCTGACGCAGACACCAAACTCACCGATCAGGATGTCTTGGACAGCATCAAAAAACAGGCCAAGGCGCACCGCGAGTCTATTTCGGCGTTCCAAAAAGCCGGCCGGGAGAAGCTGGTCACAAAAGAACAAGAAGAACTTGCAATCCTGGAAGAGTATCTCCCCAAACAACTCTCCGATAAAGAGATAGAAACGCTCCTTGCACCACTCATTACATCCGAAAAAAAAGACCTGCCTGCCGGCAGGCAGGATTTTGGCAAACTCATGGGCCAGGCCATGACAGCGGTCAAAGGACAGGCAGACGGGGGAAGAGTTTCTGCGATACTCAAACAAATGCTTTCATCATCATGATTACCATTCTTTTTCAAACCGAAACCCACTATCCGGTCAATAGAAAAAAGGTAAAGGCGGCACTCTCCGATGTCTTAGAAAAAAAGATCAAACACAACGTCGAGGTGAGTGTGGCGATCATCGGAGACCGCAGGATGCGTGAACTCAACCGAACATACCGCAAGATTGACGAAACGACCGACGTCCTCTCATTCCCTCTCAATGATTCAGCATATACAAAAAATCAACCATTTGTGGAAGCACCGGATGATATCTTACGACTCGGGGACATTCTCATTTCTTTCCCTCAAGCCATCGAAACTGCAACTGAGGAAAATAAACTCGTCGATGAGGTCATCATAGTACTTGCTCTCCATGGCTTAGATCACCTACTGGGTATCCATCACGAGGAATAACTATGTCTTTTTATAGAACCTACCGTCCGCAAATTATCGAAGACTTAGACACGGATGCGGTGCGTCTTCATGTCGAGCTACTCCTTACCAAACCCAAAAATCAACTCCCGCACGCTTACCTCTTTAGTGGCCCCAAGGGAACGGGAAAAACGTCCACTGCGCGCATTATCGCAAAGCTTTTTAACTGTACCAACCCCGACAAATCCGGCGGTCCGTGCGGCAAGTGTGACGAGTGCCGCGCTATTGCCGATGGCCGCTATCTGGATGTTATCGAGATGGATGCCGCGAGTAATCGCGGTATCGACGAAATCAGGTCGCTCCGGGATTCCATAGCGCTCAGCCCGTCAAGTGGAGGGTATAAAATATTTATCATCGATGAAGTGCACATGCTGACCCAGGAAGCGTTCAATGCGCTTCTCAAAACACTCGAAGAGCCGCCCATCCATGCCGTCTTTGTTCTGGCAACCACTGACCCCCAAAAAATACCAGCGACCATAGTTTCGAGATGTCTCCACATCAACTTCGCACGAGCCAAAGACGAGGATATCATCCGCGCTCTTACGCGCATTGTAAAAATAGAAAAGATCGATATAGAAGCCCCGGCGCTTGATACTATCGTCAAAAACGCAGACGGATCGTTCCGTGACGGCGTAAAGATGCTTGAGCAAGTAAGTTTTCACAAAGGACTCATCTCCCAAAAAATGACGGAGGAGATTTTAGCTCTTTCCCTCACCTCCAGACGGGATACGTTTCTCATGCATCTCTCATTAAAAGCCCTCAAGGAGGCGCTTGGGTGTATACAGGAAATGTCCGAATCAGGTGTGGACTTCAAAATGTTTCTCGTCGATTGTTTACGTACTTTGGAAACACAATTAGTACAATTAGTGCAAGCAAAAAATCCAGATATTCAAAAAACAGCTACACTCGTTGCGATCATCAAACGATTAACTCAGGCTTACGACGAACTCCGCGCATGCCCGATCCCGGAACTTCCCCTAGAACTTGCAGTTGTCGAGTATTGTGAGGAAAAGAAAAATGTTTCATCTGTCATTCCCGCGCAGGCGGGAATCCAGGATACAAAAAACTGGACCCCCGATCGGGTCGGGGGTGACAGCGCAACGGTAGGCTTAATCACGCTTGATAAACTCACCGAGCACTGGCATGACGTTATTGATGAACTCAAGCCGTATAACCATTCCGTGGCAGCTGTCTGCCGTTCCGCTAGACCAAAAGCTATAAGAAATGGTATAGTAGTCATAGAAGCGTTCTATAAATTTCATCAGGAAAAACTTTCAGAAATGAAAACTCGGGACATGATAGGGAATGTACTTAAAAAACTATTTGGGGAAAAAGTAAAAGTAGAAGTGGTATTGGGAAAAAAATAAGGAGCCAGGTAGTAGAATTTCGACACGCGGTATTTACTTTGCCGCCGAATAATAGCTACCTGAAATATAAAAACATTCCGTTTTAGAAAGGAGGTTGGAATTTAGACCGCGTAAGGCAAAGGTCGAAATTTCACTACCTGGTATGATGAATCCATTTAAAGCTCTGGGAGACATGAATGCGATGCGCAAGCAAGCCATGGCGATCCAACAGGCGCTCGAGGGCGAAGAGTTTGAGGTCGCCCAGGGAGCCGTCCGCATCGTGATTACGGGTAACCAAAACGTTAAAGTTGTTGAAGTGGATGGGCTACCAAAGGAAGAAATCAAACGTGCCATCAATGACGCCATTAAAAAGAGTCAACAGGCAGCAGCAGGAAAATTAGCGGAATTGTCCAAGGGGATGAACCTACAGTAGCACGATGTTAATCAGGATTTACATACCTCTGTCATCGCGAGACCGTTCTGACGGCGTGGCGATCTCATACTGCTGTGGGATTGCTTCGTCGTAAGACTCCTCGCAATGACAATCTAAATGAACGTCATCGTCACCGGTTCTCTGGGCTACGACTACATCATGGACTTTCCCGGTCGGTTTGTCGAGCGGATCATGCCGGACAAGATCCATAAAATTTCGTTAGGATTCCTTGTCAATAAACTCACCAAACAGTTTGGTGGTACGGGTGCAAATATCGCGTATACCTTGAAACTTCTCGGACTAGAACCTCTGCTCCTTGCATGTGCGGGCAATGATTATGCGCCATATAAAAAACATTTCAAAAATCACGGCATCGCAACACAAGGAATATCAATACACTCCGACGAAGCAACAAGCATTTACTTTGTGACGACAGATCAGGACGACAATCAAATCGGCTCGTTTTATGTGGGCGCCATGAAGTATGCAAAGGATATTGCCTTAAAAGGTGTCACCCTGCCTGGCAGGGTGACACCTTTACAGAGCTTCGTTGTCCTCGCTCCTACGGACCCCACTGCCATGAAAAAGTACGTCAAAGAATGTAGAGAATTTCAACTTCCCTACCTCTATGATCCCGCCTTCCAAATTGCTACCTTCACGGCCGAGGAGCTCAAAGAAGGCATAGAAGGCGCCGCCCTCTTCATCGGCAATGACTATGAGATTGCGCTCATTGAGGAACGCATGGGCATCTCCCACGAAGAACTCCTTACGTTAACACCGATCGTGATCACGACACTTGGAGCAAAAGGTTCGATTGTCGAGACAAGAAAAGAATCCATCCACATCAAGCCTGCCAAGCCAAAAAATACGAGCGACCCGACCGGCGCCGGAGACGCATTTCGCGCGGGCTTTCTCGCCGGGTATTTACGCAAATTTGATCTCGCGACCTGCGGGCAGATGGGGTCGGTTGCTGCCGTCTACACGGTCGAAACCTACGGCACCCAAACCCACACGTTTACCAAAAAGGAATTTATGAAACGATATAAGGAAAACTTTGGATCGACTATCACTCTATGAATCCAGGCCACATCATTAAAACATTCAAAAGTAAAAAAGGTAATGGCGTCATCATCCGCTACCCCAAATGGGAGGATTTAGACGCCGTAACTGAATATGTCAACACCCTTATAGAAGAAGACACGTTTCTCATGCTTCCGGAAAAACAAACCCATACGTCAGAGGCCTCATGGATGGCAAAAACATTTGATGATATTGAAAATAACAAAAAAATACACATCGTCGCCGAAGTAAACGGCCAGTACGCCGGAAATTGCGAAATCCGCATCCACGAAAGACACCAAGCGCACGTCGGCGACATTGGTATTTCTATCGCCACCCAGTATCGCGAAGAAGGAATCGGCTACCAACTCCTTTCGATGCTCATTGAAGAAGGAAAAAAAGCCGGACTCAAACTCCTCATTCTCCACTGTTTTGAAAATAACGACCGAGCGCTCCACCTCTATGAAAAACTCGGGTTTACGCGTTCCGGCCTCGTCCCCGGCGTCTATGCATATAAAGGTAGCTTCATCGGCGAAGTCACTCTCTACCTGCCTATTGAAAATAATCAGTAATACTTATACTATAGGAAGAATCCATAATAAATTTGGATTTATTTAAAGGGGGTAAGAACATATGGGAGACGGTACAAGTGAGGGAGGGTACTATTTTAATGGTCAACCCACTATTTACCATGATGGTCATTTTCAAAAACCAGCTGTTAATGAATTTGACGCTCTGATAGATGATCTTGCGGCACTGGCAAGGGCGGATCTACAAGGTAGAATAGATAGTATTCGTAATTTATTTCCAAAAAAAGAAAGTTGATATTCAATAATTAGTACTGGATTGTTTCGATCTCGTCACGGGCGTCTACAAGATACATAGAAACTCATTATTGTGTTTCTCATACGATTTAGCGCTTTAGAATAGTACAAAATCAATTTTTTCCATAAATAATACAAGCCTACATCATAACCAAACCTCGCTTGACACCCCTTGTGCGTTACTGATATACAAAGGGTTATTCTGTCCAAAGAAAGGAAATCTATGAAAAAATCTCTCGCCCATGATGTTGCCAACCTCAAACTTGCCGCAGAAGGTAAAAAGAAAATCGAATGGGCAGGACAAAATAGTCCGGTCCTCAAACTTATCACTGAAGAATTCTCACAGACTAAACCGCTGAAAGGACTCACCATTGGCGCGTGTCTTCATGTGACCAGCGAGACAGCAAACCTGATGTTGGCCTACGTCGCAGGGGGCGCGAAAGTAGTTCTCTGCGCCAGTAACCCGTTATCCACCCAGGATATGGTCGCGGCGTCATTGGTCGTTGATTACGGTGTGCCGGTGTTTGCCATTCACGGTGAGGATAAAAAAACGTACTACAAACATCTTCACCAAGTCCTTGATTTCCATCCACAATTGACCGCTGATGATGGCGCTGATTTGGTTACGCTTCTTCACACGGATCGCGCCAAGCAGATACCGGAAGTTATTGGAAGCGCTGAAGAAACGACAACCGGCGTCATTCGTCTGAAAGCCATGGCAAAAGACGGTGCACTGAAAATTCCCGTTTTAGCGGTCAATGACAGCGATACGAAGCATATGTTTGACAATCACTACGGTACTGGTCAGTCGACCGTTGACGGGATACTGCGATCGGCCAATATCCTTCTTGCCGGCAAGCGCGTGGTAGTTTGCGGGTATGGATGGTGCGGTAAAGGTATTGCCATGCGTATGCGCGGCATGGGAGCACACGTAACCGTCGTTGAAGTCGATCCGATTAAGGCGCTGGTCGCTGCGATGGACGGATTTCCTATTGATCAGATCGGAAGAGCAAGCAGATACGGCGAGCTATTCGTGAGCGCGACGGGGGACAAGATGGTTATCACGACCGCTCATATGAAACGCATGAAAGACGGAGCAATTCTCGCTAACTCCGGGCATTTTAACGTAGAATTTGATTACGATGGACTGGTAAAAATGGCAAAATCACGAAGAATATTACGGAGTAATTTGGAAGAGTGTACGCTTCCCTCTGGGAAACGGCTCTATGCACTTGGCGAAGGAAGGTTAATCAATCTAGTCGGAGCAGAAGGGCATCCGGCAGAAGTTATGGATATGAGCTTTGCTAATCAAGCGCTAGGCGCCGCGTGGTTTGTAAAACGCAAAGGCACACTTCGACCGAAAGTCTATGTTCTGCCTAAAGACGTGGATGCACGCGTCGCACGGCTTAAACTTCGTGCCATGGGCATGCGCTTTGACAGACTTACGCCGGTGCAGCGGAAATACCTGCACAGCTGGCAGGAAGGAACATGACGATTTTTTTTCTCCTCCTAAACATCTCATTTGCTCTCTTCATATTTTTTCTTACCCTTGCTTTCATCACCGGCGCACCGTTTGTACGGTCCAATAAAAAAGCAGTAAATGCCATGATCCGCCTGGCGAAGATAAAGCCCGGGATGCGGGTATATGATCTTGGTTCAGGCGATGGAACGCTTTTGCTTCGTGCGGCCCAAAAGGGGGCAACGGCGATCGGTTTCGAAATAAACCCGTTTCTCGTGTTGCTATCCCGCCTTCGGCGCCTGCGCGTTTATTGGAAAAACTTTTGGCATGCGGATTTATCAAAGGCTGACGTTATATTTGTCTACCTCCTCCCATGGCGAATGAAGTCGCTTGAAAAACTTCTATTAACGAAGTGTAAACCCGGCACACTCGTCGTGTCCAACAGCTTCATCTTCCCATCATTAAAATATTTAGAAACAGATAAAGAGGCACACATATATAGCTTTAGGGTATAATATCTTTCATGAGCACTATTGTCTTTGACGGCCAGCAGGAAGGGGAACGAATCCTCTATGAACTTCATCCGCACCAAATTGCCAAGTACCTTGCGATCTCGCGGGGAGTACTACTGTCGCTCGGACTGGTCCTTGTCCTTCTCATCATTGCATCTGTTGTCCCAACGATAGCAGGCATCCTAAACACTATCGGGCTTATCCTGGGACTTTTCCTGGTCTGTGCTTCCGTCTGGTGGAACAATAAAGTCTACGGACAGTCCCGAACATATATAACGGATCGGCGCATCATGCGTTTTGATATCGTATCTCCATTTTACCAAACCAAACGGTCGCTTTTCTGGCACGAAGCTCTCAAGGCTAAAGGCTACGCACCGAACCTCATCTACCGAATACTGGGCATCGGTACGGTAGAAGTCGCTCCCCATATGGACCAACATGAAGACGTAGTCATTCCCAACGTCGCGTATTTTG
>JBBTUC010000068.1:0-13789 GCA_038078675.1 Patescibacteria group bacterium | reverse complement strand
GCGTCATGTCTTTAGCATACCAGGCAAACAGTAAACCAATTAATAATACGGATCCGGTGATGGCAAAAAAGGCGAGGGTCGCCAGCCGGGCAAGCAAAGGAAGCCGGGATCCTGGGATGCCCCGTAAACGACGCTGCTGCCTTTGAACATGTGTTTCCATCCACATAGTGTTATAATAAAGGATACCTACCCCGCCTGCTTGCAGGTGGGGTCTTTTATTTGACAGAACGTATTCACTTTGGTATAGTACTTGAGCAGTCGCAAGACTGCTTCTACTTCCCCCGGCGAAAGCCGGGGTGATTTTTTTGTATGACACCTGCAAGTTCCGTCAGAGGTATATACTGATCGGCTGACCGCGCGAGCTCTTTTGATATGTGTCCGCGGAAAGAAACCACAAAAACCGTTTTGGCTTTTCGTCTCAAAAAACGCACTAAATAATCAAAATCGCTATCCCCTGAAAAAAGAACAAGGCTGTCATATTGTGTCATCCGATCCATCGCATCAACCGCGATTTCTACATCAAAATTTGCCTTTCGTATTGCGCGGGCGGTCGCGCGATCGTTGATAATCTTCAGAGGTTTGGTGACGAGTCTGTATCCTCGACGGGAGAGCGATGAAAGAAATACGTTCTGTTTTGCTGTCGCAAATACGGCCGTGTAAAATGCGATGTCAAGAAGTGTCGCTCTGGTAGAAAAAAAGCGTTTCAGCTTTCCGTAGTGGATACGCCAACCAAGATCTTTTGCGGACTTTTCGATATTTGCCGCATCAATAAGAACAATCGTCTTTCCAAGTTTATTCCACGTAACCGTCTTCGACTTTTTCCCGTGCATGTACTCATTGTAGCCGGTCTTGCTTTTTCTGGCAATCTGTGGTATACTATAAATTCACAAGTTAATAAAAGCGTTGAAGGAGACGAAGTAGAAAGTAGTTTGAGACAAGAGAGAGGAGACGGTTGGTGCAAGATCTCCCGTTAAATTACTTACGAAATACTCTCCGGAGCTGAGAGATTGAAAGCAAAAGTAAATCTTTCCGGGTAAGCCCGTAATAGCAGAAAGTGCTTGTCATCCCGAGCCAAGTCGAGGGAAGGAGAGCACGAATGAGGCTAAGGTCAAATCAGCCATCGGCTGATTTTTTTTTGGTTTAGAAGTCTAAACCACCATTGACAACAATAACGCGGCCGCGTTAAGTTTGTCAATCAAAATCCTTAGCGAACCAAGGTGGTACCGTTTCTCGACGATAACGTCGGAAGCCCTTGCAAGTTTCTTTCGCCAGTCGGCGGAGGGAGTTTGCAAGGGTTTTTTTATGTTATGAAAGGAGGTGTTATGAAATATATGTTTACGCTCAACGACGGGTATGATTTTGATCGCGGTGATGTCACTGGACATGCGTATTTAACACATGAACAGTTTCGCCGGATGAGTGCGGCAGTGTTTCGCTGCAACGGCAGAGCCAAAACAATGAAGTCACTCAACAGTGATCGTCTTTACATTGTTACTCAAGGAGAAGGAACATTTTACATCGGGAAGAATAATTTTGACGTACACAAGGACGATATCGTGATCGTCCCAAGAAACACTACGTACAGTTATGCAGGCACGATGACTTGTTTTCTGGTGCATAGTCCGGCCTTTGATAAAACAAAAGAAGTTCAATTGGAAAAATGATACGCGCTGAGGTGGCAGAGTGGTCAAATGCCCCTGTCTGTAAAACAGGTGTCCATTAGGACTCCGGTGGTTCGAATCCACCCCTCAGCACCTATGAAAACGAAAGAAGAAATCATAACATTTTTATCAAATGAGCCGCTCATCAAAGCGGAGATTACGCGTGCCTTTCTCGACTGGCCATCGCTTCTCAATAGCGAAGGGAAAACTTTGTTTTTTGGCGTTGGGCTTTGTACGGCAAAACAACCAGCCGTGGCGGTACCGTTTGACATACTCTCTTTTTTCTTCGTTGCCGAACGACTAAAACGGTTCTTTGCTTTATCCGAAGTAATTGTATTCATCGCAGATGCCCATGCTCAAACGAATAGGTTTATGACTCCAGAGATTATTTCTGATTCCAGACGAAATATACTCGAGACATTCAATAGGATCATTCATAATTTTTCATTTCCAAATTTTGAAATCCTGTTGGCTTCAGAAATCACTCAATTGGAATCATTTCAGTCAATTCTTAGTACTTTACCGTCCCTTGAGAATCAATACCTACGGCAAGAGCTTGCGGACGTCGTATGGCTCACCCAAAACAAAAATCTTAGTATAAAACTTGGTTGGACCATTGATAATTCAACCCAACCCACAGGGCATGACGAGAGATTTTTTGATACACAATTATTGTCCATTCAAAAAATTCCTGTCTCATTCATGTTTACCAGGGCAGGGAGGACATTTGATCCGAACAAACCAAAAGCATCCCCATACATTTCAGTGAGAGACGACCATCGACTATTGATCAAACCACAAGAAGACGTACCTCAAAAATTTCATGAGGCGGAAACACGGTGGGGGGTCTCGTCATGCAATGGAGTAAGAGGGCATTTTGCAGACATCGTCCGATTATTTGAAAAACTCTTCATCAAATTGCCATTGATGACACTTGAGCAAAAAATTCAGTTTATTCTCAACATCGCTACGCAGTAGCGATTGCGGTATGGTATAGTAAAAGAAGTCTATGGATGCAATTGAGGAATTATTAACCCGGGGCGTTGAAAATATTATTCCGAATAAGGAAAAACTCCGCGCGCTTCTGATAGGCGGCAGGAAACTCAATATCTACCTGGGTATCGATCCCACCGCCACGAATATTCACATCGGCCATGCCGTGGCCCTTCGTAAACTCCAGGCCTTTGCGAAACTTGGACATAACGTAACGTTTCTTATCGGAGACTTTACTGCTCTTATCGGAGACACGTCAGACAAAGAATCCGAGCGGCCTATCCTAACTTCAGAGCAAATTGAGAAGAATTTTCAAACATACAAAGAACAGGCGCAGAAAATTTTAGACTTTTCCAAGGTGAAGGTTCGCCACAATAGTGAATGGCTCAAAAAACTTACCTTCGAGGAAATTATTAAGCTCACCTATCACTTTTCCGCCGGAGATTTTTACAGCCGCGAACTTATCAAGAAGCGATTAAATGATGGTTTACACGTCGGACTTCATGAAATATTGTACCCGGTGATGCAGGGGTACGACAGTTATTTTATGGACACGGACATCCAGCTCGGAGGCACGGATCAAACATTTAATATGCAGGCGGGACGAGTACTGCAAAAAGATTTACGAGACAAAGAATCCTTCATCATCGCCAATGGGTTTCTTGAAGGAACGGATGGCCGAAAAATGAGTAAAACATGGAACAATGCAATTTGGATTAATGATGAACCCAATGAGATGTTTGGCAAAGTCATGTCGCTGCGCGATGAACTTATCATGCAGTACTTCACGCTCGCAACGAACACATCAATAGGGGAGATACAAACCATCAGACAACGCCTTGCGTCAGGAGAAAATCCAATGGTACTTAAGAAGGAATTAGCGCGAAGAATAGTGGGTGAGTTACATGGAGAGAGACTAGCGGAGCCATCTCAAGAATATTTTGAAAATATATTTACAAAAAGGGATTATAAATCTGGAGCAATGGAAATAACGTTAAACCCAAATGAACAAAGCCTAACCCTTGGACAACTCTTAATTTCGTTATCCCTAGTACCAAGCAGGTCAGAGTTTAAGCGATTACTTGAACAAAAAGCCATAAACATAAACAATTCGGTAATATCACAGGACTGCAATGTTAAGATAGGTGATATAATAAAAGTTGGAAAAAGGAAATTTATAAAAATTGTATGAACTTTTTCAGAAAACATGAATGGTTTTGGAAGGGTATCGTCGTCCTGGCGAGCCTTGCCCTCATCGCCTCCTCCTTTGTCCCCCTCCTCTTCGGAGGGTTATAATGAGGGTATGGATCTTAGCCTCACTACTCCTGTTCAATATATACCACGCGTAGGGCCTGCCCGCGCAAAACTCCTCAAGAAGCTTGCAATAGAAACTGTTCGGGATCTCCTCTATTATATTCCGTTCCGCTACGATGATTTCTCTCTCATTTCACCCATTGATCGTGTGCAACCAGGGGAGACGGTCACGGTGAAGGGCACCGTTACGGCATTTCATAATGCCTTCACTAAATCCGGTAAAAAACTTCAGGAAGTTAAAGTCAGCGATGAAACCGGGACTCTGGAAATTATTTGGTTTAATCAACCGTTCCTCTCAAGGGTATTACCCGTAGGAACCCAAGTCCGGCTTGCCGGAAGCATTGGTTGGTTTGCTCATGAACTCGTCATGACCTCCCCCTCCTATGAAGTGACAGGGCCAGGCCCTGTCAGTGAAAGTCTCCATACAGGGAGACTCGTGCCCATCTATCCGGAAACCGAAGGGATCTCCTCAAAGTGGCTTCGGGGAAGAATCGCGTTTGTGTTGGAACAAGTTCTGAGTAGCGTCGTTGACGCACTTCCGGATTTCGGACTCATGCCGCTACCCCGGGCCATTCAGACAGTGCATTTCCCCCAAACAAAAGACCAAGCTGTAATGGCCCGCCGGAGACTTGCGTTTGATGAACTTTTTTTTCTTCATCTTCGCGCGTTTGAAGAACGCCGCAACTGGGAACAAACAAAAAAATCCTATCCATGCCGGATAGATAAAAATGAAGTAACCAAACTCATAAACACGCTGCCATTTACCCTAACCGACGATCAAAAAACTGCTACCCGCGAAATTCTCACCGATCTTACCAGGGCCTACCCCATGAACCGCCTGCTTGAAGGCGACGTGGGCGCCGGCAAAACGGTTGTTGCCATGATTGCTATGTATGTGGCTCACAGTAATGGTCTTGTATCGGTACTCATGGCGCCGACACAAATTTTGGCCGAGCAACACTATACAACCATAAAAGGTTTTCTCGAACCATTTGGCATTCAGGTTGGATTGGTGACGGGATCACAAAAAACTGAACTGGATTCCCGCCTACGCGGGAATGACAAATTTGATGTTCTCGTCGGTACACATGCGCTTCTTTCCAGAAAAATTAAATTCAACCGCCTGGGTCTTGTCGTCATTGACGAACAACAACGATTTGGAGTGTTGCAGCGATCAGCCCTCGAAAAAATAACCAAACGGGGTAAAACTCCTCATCTCCTGACGATGACCGCAACTCCCATACCCCGCTCCGTCGCCCGTACCGTCATGGGCAATCTGGATCTTTCCATTTTGGCGACCATCCCCGATGGACGTAAAAAAGTAAAGACGTGGGTCGTACCCAACGAAAAACGGCAGAAGGCTTACCAGTGGATCACAAAACAAATCAATGAAAATGGTGGTCAGACGTTCATCATCTGCCCGCTTATTGAGGAGTCTGAAACTCTTGCGACCGTCAAATCAGCAAAAACAGAGTTTGATCGCCTCACATCCGTTTTTGGGGGATTTTGCTTAGGACTTCTGCACGGCCGGATGAAAGTAAAAGAAAAAAACTCTGTTCTGGAAGACTTTCGCAGGAACAAAATTCAGATTCTTGTCGCAACTCCGGTTGTTGAGGTTGGCATTGATATCCCCAACGCCACGATCATGCTCATCGAGGCAGCGGAGCGTTTTGGTCTCTCTCAACTTCATCAACTTCGCGGTCGGGTAGGAAGGGGAGAGCTCCAGTCTTATTGCCTTCTTTTCACGGAAGTGTCAGAGGGACAGACACTTAACCGGCTAAAAGCCATAGAAACTACCCACAGTGGTCCGATCTTAGCGGAACTCGATCTGACGCTTCGCGGCCCGGGGGAACTTTTCGGCACGCGCCAACATGGGTTACCGGAGCTTAAAGTCGCGCGCTTTTCGGACTCTGATCTTATTTCCGAAACCCGAACAGCTGTTCACGGTGTTGTAGGCCAGGACCCTAACCTTTCCTCGTTTCCCCTCTTGAGAGAGAAGCTCCGGGAGAGTACAATTACTAACGGACAACAAGATTAATTCCCTATGGCTCCATTACCCAAACGAAGACATAGTACGAGGCGCGGCGGAAAACGACAGGCTGAATGGCTCAAAGCCTTCACGATTCCCGGTTTCACGAAATGCCCGCAATGCGGAATGCTTCGCGTACCACACAGAGTGTGCAAAGCATGTGGTTGGTACAACAGAAAAGCGGTAGTCATAAAACGGGCATGAAGACTTCCCACGATCCCAGGCATCAACACCGCATCCATCTCATGACGCGACTATTTACACAAACCTTCCCCAGTAGTCAGACCCAGAACGACGAATTCGCACAAGCAATCACGCCGCATCTCCCGGCGATCGACGCGGCCATCCAATCCGCCGCCCCCGAATGGCCAATAGATAACATTGCCAAAATAGATCTCGCTATATTGCGGCTCGCCGCGTATGAGCTTATGATAGAGCGGAAGGAGCCGCCCAAAGTCATCATTGACGAAGCGATTGAACTGGCCAAAACCTATGGCAATGATAATAGCGCGAAGTTTGTCAACGGAGTGCTGGGAACAATACTGAAAGAATTACACCAAGAGGATGTCATTGCGAGGAGTAGAGATCCCTCACTGTCATTGCGAGCGCAAGCGAAGCAATCTCATAATGACAGTTCGGGACAGGCTCCGCAATCTCTTAAAATATGAGAGATTGCCGCGCCGTCGGAACGGTCTCGCAATGACAACATATATTATGTCTTTTGATTATCTCCAACAAACTATCGGGGTGACGTTCAAAGATCAGAATCTCCTTAAATCCGCTTTCTATCATCGTTCCTATCTTAATGAAGACCGCACGATCAAAAAGTCCAATGAACGTCTGGAATTTTTAGGTGATGCTGTCCTCTCGCTCCTCACCTCGCATTTTCTCTATGAAACCTATCCCGAAAACCCTGAAGGAACGCTCACCAATATCAGGAGCAGTCTCGTGAAAACAAAAAGTTTGTGTGACGTTTCCCGTGAGCTCGGCCTTGGGGATTTGTTATTCTTAAGTAAGGGCGAGGAGGAATCCGGAGGAAGAAAAAATCCATCTCTCCTTGCAGACACGTTTGAAGCACTGCTTGGCGCGATATTCCTTGACCAGGGACTGGAAGTCGCTAAAAAATTTCTGGAGGCACATCTTTTTGTCCGCGTCACGGAAATAATCAAAAACAAATCCTACATAGACTTCAAAAGCTCCCTACAGGAAATCATTCAGGACCAAACGCGTATCTCGCCCATCTACCGCGTCACAAAAAGCGAGGGGCCGGACCATGCCAAAACATTCTGGGTTGACGTAGTCGCGGGTACGAAGAATGTTCTCGGAAGCGGAGTAGGGAAATCAAAACAGGAAGCGGAATCAGATGCCGCCAAAAACGCGCTTGAGAAGATGGGAAAGCCGTGATACAATGAGACTCAATGGTCAAAATCCGCCTCGCTCAAACCGGTTCAACAAACAGAAAAACATACCGTCTGATCGCCATAGATGAAAGCAAGCGCCGGGACGGTCGGGCGTTGGAAATACTGGGTTTTTATAACCCACTGGTCAAGCCACCGCAAGTCAATCTTAAACGCGATCGCATAGAATATTGGCTCTCCGTCGGCGCGCAGCTTACGGGGCCAGCAGAAAAATTGGTAAAGGCGTAACATGAAAGATACCCTCTTGTTTCTTGTTGGCTCGATCGTCGATCACCCCGATGACGTTGTTGTGACAGAAGAAACCAACGGCGACCGGACAATTCTCCTCCTTAAAACGAATCCCGAGGATATGGGTCAAGTCATTGGGAAAAGTGGCCGCATCATCCGGGCAATTCGGGACCTCGTCAAACTCATGGCTGCCAAGCGCGGGATATATGCAGATGTAGAACTCGTCGAATGAAAATCTCGATTCTCACACTCTTCCCCGAAATGTTTCAGGGGCCTTTGGACTATTCGATCGTCAAACGCGCAAAAGAAAAGGGTCTTGTGAAGATTAATCTCGTCAATATACGGGATTTCGCCTCTGACACCTATAAAACAGTTGATGACCATCCCTATGGGGGGGGGACGGGCATGATCATGAAAGTCGACGTGATCGACCGGGCCATCGAATACGCAAAAACAAGCTACCTTCACTCTGTCATTCCCGCGCAGGCGGGAATCCATCAGGAAGGTACAAAAAAACTGGATCCCCGCTTTCGCGGGGATGACACTATTCGAACAATTCTCCTCGATCCTCGGGGAACACCGTACACGCAAACCAAGGCACGGAAGTTATCCAAACTCGACCACCTCATCCTCGTTTGCGGCCACTATGAAGGAGTTGACGAACGCGTGGGGAGCCTCGTTGACGAACGAATCGCAATCGGCCGCTATATTCTCACCGGAGGGGAATTGGGAGCCATGATCATCGCGGATTCAGTGATCCGGCTTATTCCCGGGGTGCTCTCCAAAAGCGATGCGACCCTCAATGAATCATTTTCAGAAACGATGAAACTCGAACACCCCCAATATACGAATCCACGGACATATAAGAGACATTCCGTGCCTAGTGTTCTTCTTTCGGGCGACCACAAAAAAATATACCGTTGGCGAAAGGATAACGCAATCAGTGCCTAAAAGGATCGCGCGTACCGTCATTAACGACCGGTGTCAGCTCGATAGCGGATGATAAAGTCAAGTCTTGATAAGAAGACAATTTTTCCAACAAGGCTACCTCAATTTGAGATAATTTCAGGACGGGAGTTTTGACATTGCCGAGTTTCGTTGGGAGTGGCTGGTAGTACGCTCCCAGGGCTATCCGAGCCTGCGTTTCCCCGCTGGGTACGATGGAAAGATCAAAATTCTCAACGGTAAAAAGCCGCCGTACCTGATTGACCAGGCCGAAAAAATTTTGAATTTGATCGTACGATCCGGATATGTTCAGAGAAAACGGCAAGAACGGGACACCTTTCACTTTCAGACTCCCAGTTGATTTTGCCCCCGAACCGGTCGCAATCGATCCGGGACCCGCGATCATCATATCTGTTATATGAACACCTGCCCGAGCGACGAGTCCATCTATAGTCTCGACTATGGTCGAGACGGATTTTTCTTGCGGTATTACAGATAAAAGCACGGCAAATTGACCGCGGAGCGACTCCTCATCCAACGACTGAAGGTATGCGAGTTTCCCGGATAACGCATCGGTTTCCTTTTGAAGTTCACCCATGCGTCCGTACAAATCGACCGTTGCCCCGATACCGGGAATGACCCCAAACACCACGGCAGCAATACCGAAAAGTATAATTGCACCGGAGACGACAAATCCCTCATAAAGCCGTAAAAACCGTCGGATATATCGATTCATAATGTTGGTGTTGCGATAAATGTCACGGACAATTGAATGCTTCCGTCTTTCAGATACTGGACCCCGTTAAGAACGGGGTTGGCGAGCAATTTACTGTTGGCCTCCGTAAGTACTTGGTCAACAACAGTAAACGCTTCTTCCAGAGAATCGGTTTTGATACTGAGCCCGATTTCTCTCTTATCATTGATCGCAAATGATGTCTTCTTACTTCCCACGATCCGTGCGGTAAGATCAAAAACCCCGGGCCACGATTCCTGGATATCTACCACTTTCTTGGCATTCGCAAGCCTATCCTTCATAGACATGAGCAGTCCTTCCTTGCGAATCTCTCCGGAAATTGCAGTCATGGCAGCCTGTCTTTCGTAAGATAATGACTCATACTTCTGACGCAATATGAGATACCCCACGCCAAAAAATATGCCCGTTAAAAAAAGAATCGTGAGGAGAATCAGACTTGTCTTTCTCAATTGCTCTTCAATCGCCACCATTTCCGGAGTAAGAAGTGTCTTGGCTTTAAGGAGATTGATATCTGATGATTTGTTCATGCTTTTGGTAACTCTGCACTACCGAAAGGCAAGTCCGACCGCCACGCTAAAAACCGGTCCTTCGTTATCCAAGACCTTGAAACGGTTATCCCGCGAGATACCCACCCATGGATTGGCAAGCTGTACTTCGATTCCCAAATTTTCTGCAATATATACGACCATGCCGGGAGTACGTGCCGTTCCTCCGGAAAGGAGGATGACACCAATTTGTTCGTCTTTATACTTTTCTTGATAAAACGCGATTGCCCGTTTCATTTCACCGATCATACTGTCCATTATGGGAGCGACTGCAGCAATTATTTTTCCTTCCAATTTGTCCTTTTCCAGTCCATACGTCTTTTTGAATTGCTCGGCTTGGGCTAGTTCAAAGCCGAATGACTGAGCAACCGCCCGAGAGAGCGCTTCACCTCCGGAACTAATGGAACGCGTAAAACATAACACACCATTTCTCGCAATTGCGATATCCGTCGTTTGAGCGCCGAGTGATACAATCATGACCGACCGAACCGAACCAAAAGAAGATACGAGCGCCCGGGAGACCGCAATAATTTCTGTCTCCACGGCAACCGGTGTCAGTTCTGCATACTCCAAAATCGTTACATACTTTTCAACGAGCGCCTTGGGGCTTGCAACGAGGAGCACTTCCATCTTGTTTGTTCCGGTTTCGACGCTCGAACGAAGCACACTAAAATCAACCGTTACCTGGTCAAGTGGCATAGGGATATATTGTTCCGCTTCCCACTTGATCGCACTCGTCAACTCTCTTGACGAAAGTTGCGGCACCTCAATAACCCGGGTAAAAACCTGTGATTCAGGAAGAGCAATATTGACGTTCTTCGTTCGCGCGCCCGCTTCTTTCCATAGTTTACCCACCACAAACGCAATTGATTCTATATCCTCCGGAGTTGCGTTCATCAGTGCTTTGGGTGGAGTAGGGAGTGCCCCTGCCGCCAAAAGAATAACCGCATTCTTTAGGCGTTCAACTTCAACTAACTTAATACTGTGCGTACCGATGTCGAGACCAATGACAGAATCCATAGGGCAGTATATTCTTTAGTGTCCAAACGAACCTTGACTATAAATGACGGAGTCAAAAATCGCGGGTGGAGAACGATATTGCTGATATACCACAATTTTTCTCGTCACCCCTGCGCTACTTACCCCGGAAGATTCCAGTTTGGCGCCCTGAAGGGGGAGGGAGGAGCTGCCGGCGTTTACGGCGAAGATCGCATCACTATAAACCGGTTGTAATCGGAACATGAGGAGCGTATCGAGGGCGGGATTGATACTAAAATCGCCAAACGTTACGGTTTGTTTATACGTCGTACCGGTTCCCGTACCACATCCGCCGGATGAGGAAGTAACACCGGAGAATTTATTCGTGAGTGCGCGCGTAGCATCAGGATCGTACGCACCTTTGGCAACACGGTACTCTCCGCCGGCAGTCTTGTAGACGACGGAAACGATCATCGCGGGCGTTGTGGTTTCCTGACTCCAGCAGAGATCAATTCCTGTGGCGGTATAGGTGGGTGTCTCGACCAGTGTCCCATCCGCAGTATGGTCAACCAACCAGAGTGTCTCCGTCGTGCCGCGGTTGATTTTTTTAGGGAAGACATACACTCCGACGGCTCCGCCAATGTCTGCTTTTACGACGTTGTAGGTCACGCCCGCTGTTAATACTTGAGGCGTCGTTGTACCCACACCGGTTTTGAGTGATTCTTCAATTCCGGCCTCAGCCGCACCAAATGCCCGCGAAGACTCATTGATTTGATTGCTGATAGACACATCCGTTGTCGATCGTCCTATGAGAGAAAGCGCAACTGTCGTGGCTATTGACAACACGAGCAAACTGATAAGAAGCACCTGACCCTCTTGATGCCGCTGATATCCCATACATTTATTATACACTATTGACTCCGCACCCCAATAGTTGTTTGAAATGCCGTACTAGCCTTTTCAAATTGGTCAACCGGCGTGCCTTTTTGCGATAGTTGGAACGTAATCTTAAGGCTTTTGGGTACATCAGCAATAGACGTGCAATAGAAGACAAGAGAGTCCGCGTCGCACGTTGCCCCTCCCAAGGTCACGGACGAGCTCGTGAGGTACTGGGCACCAAAGGCGCTCACCGAAGCAATACGGGTCACCGAGCCATCCAGCATGCATTGAAACGTCGTCGTATACCCATCTCGATTTTCAATGGCAGCGCTTGACGCGGGCACCGTGCCGCCACCCGAGCAGGAAGCAGTCAGCGACCGCGCGTTTCGGATCATGCGTTCCATAACGGCAAGTGCGTACTCACCATTTTGCTTAACGTCAGTCAACCTTTCTACCTTGGTACTACTTCTGGTTGTTGTAAATAACGACTGGGCAAGCACTGTACCCAAACCCGCGATGATAGCAACCGCGATAATAAGCTCAATTAATGTGAACCCTCTTTGCATACTACTTCCACTGTGTAAAAAATGTTGAGTTGAGAGACGAATACGTCTTTGCGCCATCCACCCAAGTAACCGCAACGTCAACTTTCATACGCGGGTCATCCCAGGTAAACGTCACCATTCTCGTATAAAAATTGTCAATATTAGGCGAGCAAGTACCGGCCATTTGAGTCCAAACTCCTGCTTTATCTAAGCACCATGAGATAGGGGTAACGCCGCCATATACCGCAAATGTACTCCACCCGCTATCCCGGAGATTCCTTGTCACTTCAATCGCTTCATTTGCATACTGCGTCCCAAGGCTTCGCATTTTTCCATACTGAGACGCTTTCAGAGACACGCTCGTACTGACGATTAACCCGGTTACGAGAAGAACGACAACACCAATTGCAACAATCACCTCTACGAGCGTCTGCCCCCGTTGATCATGCATAAGTATTAAAGTTGCTTTACCTCGGATATGTCGCCGCTTTTACTGACGACTACCTGAAATGATTTGGAAATTCCGACGATGGTTATGGTCACCGTACTGTCAAGGCCCTGCGATAACACGCGAAAGAGGAGGGAAGACGGAACCGGAGAAAATGATAGACCTTTTGAGAGAAGCACCTGCTGGGACTCACCCGCAGATAATCCTTCACACCACGCTTGCATCGTATAGGAGTTCGTCGCAAATGTTACGAGATATCCGTCGAGACGCGTGCAATCATCCGGCTTTTCCCCATTATATGCTCGGGATTGGACAAATCGAAAATTATTTTTCAGAGTCAGCACAGCCTGCCGAGCACGCTGTGTTTCGTTGTACAAATTGTAATTGACCAGTATTGCCCCGGTAAGCGTGATGATGATAATAGAAGCGACGAGTAGCTCGATAAGAGTAAACCCAGTACTTCTCATGGACTTTTCACCCCATACATATATGTGCCAACCGGCTGACTGCCACTATCTGGCGTACAAGTATCATTTTCTTCCGCAGATTCAAGATAGGCAGTAAGACAATACCCATAGTAGTTGCCTCCCAAAATATTTGTCGCTTCATAGCGGTAAGTCTGGGATTTGGGATCAGAGGGGATAGCGGGAAGGTATGTAGACACCAATGGAGTCGATAAATCCGAAGCGTCCGTCCAGCTACCGCTCCCTGTATTGGGATATGAGCCTATATCCGACCGGTACATCTCAAGGGCGCTCCGCAGTTGTTCGACGTCGCCTTTCCTTTTGGCATCGCGTGAACGCTTGTTGACGGATGCATACGATACGACCCCGATAGAGACAAGGACGGCTATTATCGTCACCGCCACGAGAATTTCGATGAGAGTGAACCCTTTTTTCATTGTAAGTTGGTCACACAGAAATCCTGCTCTGGTGTACAGGAGCACGCCGAAGTACAAAGGAATGCGCCGACGCCTTCCAGATCCGCACAGACTTTATAGGCGGTTGCGGTCCACGTAACGGCATTATAACTACAGCTTATCTTCGGATCTT
>JBBTUC010000067.1:0-17884 GCA_038078675.1 Patescibacteria group bacterium | reverse complement strand
CTGGACAACCTTTTCGGCAAACTCCGACGTACGCTGATCAGATTTTTGTTGGTATCTCATATTAGAATATCAGTCCTCCCTCCCGCGCGGCGTCGGCGAGAGCCTTTATGACCCCATGATACCGATTGCCTCCGCGATCAAAAACAACGGAAGTAATCTTTTTCGTTTTGGAAAGAACAGCTATCTCTTTACC
The DNA here is from genome assembly GCA_038078675.1 of Patescibacteria group bacterium. GTDB lineage: Bacteria > Patescibacteriota > Microgenomatia > UBA10105 > UBA927 > JBBTUC01. The sequence continues at coordinate 17,691 of JBBTUC010000067.1, read as the reverse complement.
GAGCGTGCTTGCTGCCGCAGCATTTTTCCCTTCTGACTGTTTAGACAGTAACGTTTTTCCCGCTCCATCGTCTATAATCTGAACAAATAATGCCTGTCCGGACCGAAATACCGATAATCTGGGTCGCGCAGCCGTGCCGAGAACGACTGATCGAATTCTATTTTGTCTTTTCCGTCTCATCTGCTTTCGTGATTTCATAGTGTTTATTTTGCTCCGGGAGCACCGCCCACTGCTTTGGCAGATTTACCAGCTTTTTTACGAATCCGTTCACCTTCGTATTTAATGCCTTTCCCTTTGTATGGCTCCGGCTTTTTTATCTCCCTGATCGTCGCTGCCGTTTGACCGACTACCCGCTTGTCTATACCCGTGACGACAACCTTACCCTCATTTACCGCAAACGTAATTCCCTGTGGGGGAAGGGTAGTAACCGGATGAGAGAATCCTACGGTCAAAACGAGTGATTGTCCATTCACGCTCGCGCGGTATCCAACACCGGACAGCTCGAGAGTAGTGCTCCACAAAGCAGTAACACCCTGGATAGCGTTGGCAATCTCCGAACGAATAAGTCCATGCATTGCTCTCGCCCTACGATCCTCACTTCGTCGCAGAACAGAAACCGCTCGATCGTCCACGTGTATGGTAATAGCCTCAGGAATAGATATCGTGAGCTCTCCGTGTGGGCCTTTCACGACGAGATTACTGCCTTGTACAGTAACGGTTATCCCTGTTCCTATTGAAATTGGTTGTTTTCCTATACGAGACATATCGCTTCTCACCAGACAACACACAATAATTCACCGCCTATATTCCTTTTTTTCGCTTCCGTACCAGTCATTACTCCCTGGGGAGTAGAAAGAATTGCGACCCCCAGGCCGCTTATGACCGAAGGGATTGCATTTTTCCCCACATAGACACGAAGACCAGGCTTGCTTTTGCGCTTAATATCCGTCAAAGCCGGGATTTTATTGGTATACATAAGGGTAAGTTTAAGCTCCCGCTTGGGGTTATCACCCACCGTCTCTACAAATTTGAGATACCCGGTATCACAAAGAACCTTCGCGACGGATTCTTTTAACCGGGAATGCGGCAACACTACATCACCCTTCCCTGCCATGAAGGCATTTTTTATTTGAGAAATCAGGTCTCCGATTGGATCAGTCACCATGATGCTTTCACTACCCCCGGGAGTTCGCCTTTATGGGCGAGCTCCCTAAAGCAGAGTCTACAAATACCAAAGAGCCGCATGTACGCACGAGACCTACCGCATAACCCGCAGCGATTCCGTGCCCGAACGGCAAATTTTTGTTTTTTATAAAATTTGACCACGTCTGATGTTTTAGCCATACCAGGTAGTAGATTTTCGCTATTTCTTACGAAATAAGAAACCCTTTTTCCTTTCTATCAATCATATTTTAGTATTCTCAGATAGGTATCTATTCGTACGCTTGCCGTACGAGCGAAAATTCACTACCTGGCATACTAATCCTTCTCAAACGGCATACCGAAAAGCTCCAATAATCTTTTTGTCTGTTTTGGAACATCCGCCGTCGTGACGAATGTCACTTCAAATCCTCTCGTTTTGTCTACTAACGCGTAATCAAGTTCCGGAAATATCGTCTGTTCGCTGATGCCCAACGTATAACTCCCCTTCCCGTCAAAACCCCGACTTGGGAGCCCACGAAAATCTCGCACGCGGGGCAATGCTACAGAAACCAACCGGGTAAGAAAATCATGCATCAATATCCCCCGAAGCGTTACCTTCAGACCAACCGCATCACCCGCCCGAAGCTTGAATGTGGATATCGCCCGTTTCGCCCGCGTAATAGCCGGCTTTTGGCCCGTGATAACCGCAAGTTGTACGGACATTTTTTCCATAACTTTTTTATCGGTCAAGGCTTCTCCTAACCCACAATTGACTACAATTTTGAGAAGCTTCGGCACCGCCATGGGATTTGTTATCGAAAACTCCCTCATTAATGTTGGCAGTATTTCTTTTTTGTATGTTTCCTGTAATGTCATAGTTAAATCCTTTGTTCACACTTTTTACATATCCGTATTTTTTCTTGCCTGACGATCAGATACCCGATCCTCGCCGCTTTATTACACTTTGGACACAGGAATGAGAGCTTAGAAAAAATAATAGGCTTGGTCACATCGATAATTCCTGCGGGGTGTTTATCGTCTTTTTTCTTCATATGTCGTTTGAACACATTAATACCCTCCACAATAAGCTTCCCTTCTTTGGGAAGTATTGACTGAACTTTTCCCTTTTTTCCTTTATCTTTTCCAATTCTCACGATAACGGTGTCACCTTTACGAAGTTTCATAATGTTAGTAGACCTCTCCTGCCATGCTTACAATCTTATTAAATCCGCGTTCCTTGAGTTCCCGTGCGACAGGCCCGAAAATGCGCGTCCCGCGCGGATTTTTGTCATCTTTATTATCTATAACTACCCCGGCGTTATCATCAAACCGAATATATGATCCGTCGCTTCTACAAAATTCTTTGTGTGTCCGTGCAATCACGACCTTCACCATTTCATCGTCTTTGACCGTTCCCTGCGGGTCTGCTTTTTTCACAACGCACTGGACAATATCACCCAAAGAGGCAAATTTCCTCTTGGAAGCACCGTAAATATGGATCACAACCATTCGTTGCGCACCGGAATTGTCGGCAGGGATGAGCTTGGTTCTTCTCTGTATCATACCAGGTAGTGAAAACTCGACTGCTCGCGTGAGCGAGCAAGCGAAATTTTCATTTGCTTAACTACAACATCTATATTTCTACGTTGGTCTACCATGTAATATATAATCCTTTGTTACTTAAAAATTTTGTGTCGAGTTTCTACTACCTGGTCATACTTTTTCTACTACTTGAAAATGAACACGCTTGCTTACGGGTCGAACTTCGCGCGCGATAACCTTATCGCCAACCGTAATATCCGGGATGGTGTTGTGTACTGCAAAACGAACGGTTTTACGGACAATCTTTTTGTATAACGGGTGTTTATGTGTCCGCGTGACCTCAATTATGATCGTGTCCTTCATCTTGGTCGAAACCACTTCACCCACTATCGGACGTCCTTTCGCAAATGATTTTGTTGTTGTCTTATCCATACATTTAGAATTGCTTATTATACCAGGGTTAATGCCCGTTCGCGCAGTATCGTTTGCGATATTGCAACAATTAATCGTTTTGAACGGAGCAGACGTATATTCTTGGAAGGCTTCGTGACCCTTTCAAGTTTGGCGACCCTCATCTCCGTCTCAAGCACGCGAACGTGTTTGGTAAGTTCTTCACTCGACATTGATCGTAAGACTCCTTTTTCTTTCTTCTTCATAATTGATTACTCCTTAATCACAAATTTTGTCATTACCGGAAGCTTGGCTGCTGCCAGCCGCATAGCTTCGCGGGCTCCCTCTAGTGGAATGCCTGCCATCTCAAAAAGTACTCTCCCCGGTTTCACCACCGCTACGTATTCGCTCACATCGCCTTTTCCACTCCCCATACGGGTCTCCGGAGGTTTCTTCGTAATGGGCTTATCGGGGAAAATCCGAATCCATATACGACCACCGCGCCTTGTAGAGTGGCTTAATGCTTTACGCGCGGCCTCAATTTGACGGCTTCCCACCCAACCCACAGACATCGCCTTCAAACCAAATTCTCCAAAAGATACGTCGCTCCCGCGGGTTGCCTTTCCCCCGCGCTTCCCTCTAAATTGTTTTCGGTGTTTTGCCCGTTTCGGTGCAAGCATAAAAATATAATCTACAAATCCGACAAATCTACAAATCCGACAAATAAATGACGGAAATATTTTAATGACGTAATGATTAAATCATTTTGCATATTGAACCATTTGATCATTCATTTGTATATTTGTTTATTTGCAGATTTGTAGTATTAAGTTTCAACTTTTTCTACATATCCACACTTTTACCCCTATATACCCAGATTTCGTAAGTGCGGGAACTGCCGCAAAATCGATATCTTCCCGTATGGTGGAAAGCGGTACGGTACCGGATTGATACCTCTCCCGCCGGGCAATTTCTGCGCCGTTTATACGCCCCGAAAGGATGATCCGGACGCCTTTTGCACCGGCTGCAAGAACCCTATCGACCGTTTGATTACAGATGCGTTTATGCGGCATACGACGGATAAGTTGATCTGCTATCGCGGTCCCCACTAAATATGCGTTGAGATTGGGCTCTTTAACGGGCTCAACGGCAACATCAACTTTTACCGCTGACTGCACGTTGCGTTGCGTTTTTATCGTATTTGCCAAAAACTTCTCAACAAATTTTTTGAGTATCTCGAGCCCGCTGCCACCCCGGCCGATGACCACACCCGGGCGCGAAACGTGAAGCGTCACTTTCACTTTATTTATCGACCGCTCGATTTCAACCGATGCAATGCCTGCGCTTTTGAGCTTAATAAAAAGCTCCCTTCGAAGGGTCACGTCAGCGAGAAGTAAGTGCTTGTAGAGCCTACCATCTGCATACCACCGCGATGTCCAGTTAAACACTGTTCCGATCCGAAATCCTTTTGGATGTATTTTTTGTCCCATTATTTTGCTCCTTCGTCCGTCAATATTACCCGTATATGCGTCATTCGCTTTTTATAGGCGTGTGCTTGTCCCCGCGACACAGCGCGGATTCGCTTCATCGCCGGACCATGGCTGACCTCGATAGACTTAAAACGCATCTTCGTGATGTCAGCCTTTTTATCCTTGACGTTGGCGATAACTGACGCCACCACATCGGCAATTGGTTCACCCGCACGTTTTGAGAGCTCCCGCAGGCGAAGAAGCGCCATAGGAGGCGTAAGTCGCTTTACCGCGTGGGCTACTAATCTCACTTTTCTCGGGCTCATTCGGATGTATTTTGCAATAGCTTGATATTCCATATTACGTCTTATCCATTGTCCTTTTCGTCACCTGACCATGACCGCGAAACGTCCGCGTCGGGGAAAACTCACCGAGTCTGTGTCCAACCATCGCTTCTGTGACAAAAAGTTCGATAAATGCCCTCCCGTTATGAATCGCGAGGCGTGCCCCGACAAATTCCGGAGGAATTTGACATGCTCTCGCCCATGTTTTGATGGGCGTCCGGTCCCCACCGCCTTTTTGACGATTGACCTTTATCAATAATTTTTTATCGATGTATGGACCCTTTTTACTTGATCTGGCCATAGTATTATTTTCTCCTTTTCACGATGTATTTATCACTATACTTACTGCGTTTGCGTGTATTTTTACCGAGTGTTTTTTTGCCCCATGGACTTTTGGGAGAAGGCATACCGATGCCGCTTCTGCCTTCTCCTCCTCCGTGCGGATGCGACCTGGGATTTTGGGCAACTCCCCGAACTCCCGGCCTTATACCCATGAGACGATTCCTACCGGCTTTTCCGATTACTCTATTTTTCCATTCGATATTACCGATTTGACCTACCGTTGCAAGACAATCAGCAGAAAATTGACGTATCTCTCCTGAGGGAAGCTTGAGTTGTACAGAGTTACCTTCCCTGGCAAGCACTGATACGGCGGTACCCGCGCTTCTGGCAAGCTGAGCACCCGCTCCCGGCTTCATCTCCACATTATGCACTAATGTGCCGATGGGAATATTCCGAAGCGGTAATGCGTTACCGATATGAACCTCAACAGCAGGCCCCATCACTACGGACGCGCCCACAACAAGTTGGTCAGGTGCGAGTATATACCGCTTATCGCCATCTGCATAATGAAGAAGCGCCACATCTGAAGACCGGTTCGGATCGTATTCAATAGAGACGACTTTGGCAGGAACCCCTTCTTTGTCCCGACGCCAATCGATAAGCCGGTAGTACCGCTTCTGCCTCCCGCCCTGGTGACGAACGGATACATGGCCGGACGTATCTCTCCCCGAGTGTTTGGATAAAATGGTATGTAAACTTTTTATGCGTTTCATAGGAATCATTTTTTCTCTGCTTCTCCGGTCACTTCAAAAGCATCTATTTTTTGCCCCGCCTTCAGACGAACGAGAGCTTTTTTCCAATCACTTCCGCGGACTTTTTGCGAACGCTTCCCGTGTCTTTGCTCTTTACCGTGCATAACGATGGTTCGTACCTCCGTAACGGTCACCTTATAGAGATTGCCGACTGATTGGGCAATCGCCCCTTTATTGCTTGCCAAGGCAACTGCAAATGTGTACCACCCGCGTGAGGCAAGACTCAAACTTTTTTCGCTGATAATAGGCCGATTGATAATCTGTTTCATAAACGGTGTCATCGCGAGACCGTTCTGACGGCGAAGCGATCCCTATCAACATGAGATTGCTTCGTCGCTATCGCTCCTCGCAATGACAAAAGTCACATCGTGACTCTCAACTTTTACTCATAAAAAAGTTTTTCAATACCTCAATAGCTTCTTTCATAAAAACGAGTTTTTGGTGCGAAAGAACCGTGTACGCATTCAAATTTTGCGCGGGTAGGGTATCCAGGTTATCGATGTTTCTGGCAGAGCGCGTTCCTACCTCTGTCCCGCGGCCGGTAACAAGCAGCGCAGGTCCAGTGACTCCAACATTCTGTAGAGAATTCGCCATAATTTTTGTTTTTGCTATACTTCCAAGTCCATCGACAACAATCATCTTGCCTTCGCCAAATGCGCTGGTCAAAGCGCTTGCAAGGGCGGCTCTGCGCATCTTTTTGGGAAATTCAAGCGTAAAATCGCGCGGTGAGGGCCCAAAAACAATTCCCCCACCGACAAAAATCGGAGCCCTGATGCCCCCGTGACGCGCCCGTCCTGTCCCTTTTTGCCGATAAATTTTACGGGTAGACCCTTCCACTTGACCGCGTGTTTTTGTTGAAGCGGACCCCTCGCGTTGATTAGACAAGTACACACGGACCGCTTGCGCCATAAGGACGTTGTTAATTTTTGCTGCAAAAAGCTCTTTCGGAAGGGTTATCTTGCCCGTTGGTTTGCCGTCGATACCAAAAACGGGGACGGATAAGGGTGATAGGGTGGATCGGGGAGATTTGGTCACGGCGCGAAGAGCCGGCTTGGTCTTGGCGACCGGCTTTTTAGTGATCTTCTTTACTGGCTTTTTTACTTTTGGCATACGTTATATTTCCTTCTGAATAATAAGGAGGCCTTTTCGGCCTCCCGGAACTAATCCTTTTACGGTCATGATATTTGTCGCCTGATCAATAGCGACAACGCGAAGTCCATTCACGGTCGCACGCGCGGCTCCCATATGGCCGGCCATACGCTTGCCTCTCTGTACCCGGCCCGGAGTCGTCCCTGAACCGATTGATCCCGGCGCACGCTCGCGGTCTGACTGACCGTGCGTCCTGGGCCCGCCGGAAAAATTATGACGTTTAATAGCACTGGCAAATCCTTTGCCTTTGGACATGCCAGTCACTGTAATTGCATCCCCGACTGAAAATACATCTCCCACTTTAACTTCTGCTCCTAAAGATACGTCACTTACGTCACCTACGGTACTTACACGAAAGGTGCGTAAAAAACGGAGCTTATCTGTAAGCCCCGCTTTTTTTGTATGTCCTTCTTCTGCTTTAGAGACGTGTCGTGTGTTGCCGAATCCAATTTGAATACTTTTATACGTCGGCATTTCTTCTACTTTTGTAATCCAACACGGACCAGCCTGTATCGTCGTCACAGGAATCCGTTTACCCTCGGCGGTAAACTGTTGAAATTGTTCTTTCTTAAAACCAAGCAAACCATTCATAAATATGTCTATCCACCGCATCTTAGCACTCGCCTTACCTACTATTCGTAGCGCGGCTCGTGCTGCGATTGCTGGCGGATTGATCGGCATCTAAGCTTGCAAATAAGAATTTGCTCGCTAAGTTGCCATCAAAAAAAGCGACCTCGGTTGAGGTCGATGACTCATCCAAGACTTTTGATAATACCTTTAGGTCGAATCTAAAGTATATCAGAGTATCTCTCTTAACTCAATATTACATTTTTATCTCTACATCTACTCCTGCCGGTAAATCTAAGTGCATCAGTTGATCAATCGTCTTATCCGTGGGCTCAATGATATCGACCAGCCGTTTATGCGTCTTAATCATGAAATCCTCGCGACTATTCCTGTCGATAAAGGGACTTCTCGCTATGTTAAAGTGTGCCCGGTCCGTGGGAAGCGGCACGGGTCCCACGACCCGAGCGCCCGTCCGTATGGCGGTATCCAATATTTTCTGACAGCAGTCATCAATAATCCTGCTGTCATATGCTTTTAAACGTACTCTAATTCTCCCCTTTGGCATACTCTTAATACAAACTTCCTAATTCAATATACGAAGGATTCTCGCCATGGTCAATTTCAAAAATAACATTAGTCAAAGCAAATCGAAACGTTTGACAATCTGCTACACTAGCACCTCCAACTCTCTTCAATTCTACATCCTTAAACCATCTCGTCAAACCTTCTGGTTTCCTAATATTAAACACTTCAAACTCGACCACGTGCTCCGGCTCGGATAAAAAATCAACTCCATAATTAGCATACCCATGAGTCCTTAAGGTGAATACCGTTTTCCCAATTACCAATGGTTCATCGCCTAGTGTACCTAGGAGTTCTCTCTCGTCGCCTTGTCCTCGATATAAATATACGCTTTCAGCCATTTTATTTAGGCAGGATTAGGCGATTATCTTTGTGATCACTCCGGCGCCGACGGTGTGGCCGCCTTCGCGGATAGCAAACCGAAGACCTTCTTCAAGAGCGACGGGCACAATGAGCTTAGCCGTCATCTTGGTACTATCCCCCGGCATAACCATCTCAACCCCTGCCGGAAGGGTCACCTCGCCGGTGACATCGGTCGTCCGGATGTAAAACTGCGGCCGGTAGCCCGTAAAAAACGGCGTATGACGTCCGCCTTCCTCTTTGGCAAGAATATAAATCTCTGCCTCAAACTCGGTGTGCGGCTTGACTTTGCCCGGCGCGGAAAGCACTTGTCCGCGTTCCACCTGATCCTTCTCGATGCCTCGAAGAAGAACGCCGATATTGTCTCCTGCGAGCCCCTCATCCAGGAGTTTCCGGAACATTTCTACCCCAGTAACCACCGTGGTCTGCGTGGGTTTAATACCCACGATCTCAAGTGTTTCATTAACTTTGACGCGGCCCCGCTCCACGCGTCCGGTGACCACTGTACCGCGGCCTTTGATCGAAAAAACATCCTCAACAGGCATAAGAAACGGTTTATCAAGTTCGCGCACCGGGTCCGGCACGTACTCATCGACCGTATTCATAAGCTCTTCGATCTGTTTTTCTGCTTCCGGATCTCCCTGAAGTGCTTTAAGAGCCGAGCCCCGAATGACCGGAATTTTATCTCCCGGAAACTTGTACTTGGTGAGAAGCTCGCGCACTTCCATCTCGACGAGATCCAAAAGTTCCTTATCCTGTACCATATCGCATTTATTCATAAATACGACAATGGCCGGTACGTTGACCTGGGCGGCAAGTAGAATATGCTCGCGGGTCTGCGGCATGGGACCGTCGGGTGCGGACACGACGAGAATGGCCCCGTCCATCTGAGCGGCACCAGTAATCATATTTTTGATGTAATCCGCGTGTCCCGGCGCGTCAATATGTGCGTAGTGACGCTTGACGGTTTCATACTCGGAGTGGTGGATATTGATGGTGACTCCCCGGGCTCTCTCTTCCGGAGCGTTATCGATATCTTCGTATTTAAGGGCTTTGGCTAAGCCTTTTTTCGCCAAGACATGGGTAATAGCAGACGTGAGCGTCGTCTTGCCATGGTCAACATGACCAATCGTGCCAATATTAAGATGGGGCTTGGTGCGGTTATACTTTACTTGGTCTGCCATAGATCCTCCTTTATAAAACAATAAAAATAATAACTACTTTTGTAGCTCCATGATCATTGTATCATACCCTAAACTCTGTTTGCAATGATCTTTTCTTGAATATTCTTGGGTACTTCCTGATAATGGCTGGGCTCCATATAATAGGTGGCTCTGCCTTTGCTCATGCTTCGGAGAGTCGTCGCGTATCCGGCAAGCTCGGAAAGCGGGACAAGAGCGAGGATGACCGTGACGAATCCCCGTTTCTGCGACCCTTGGATTTCTGCGCGTTTGGCACCCAAGTCACCGATGACATCTCCCATAAACTCATCGGGGGTCGTGATTTCCACCTTCATGATAGGCTCAAGGATGGTCGGCCCTGCGGCTTTCGTGGCATGTTGCAGTGCCATGCTTCCGGCAATCTTAAATGCTATCTCGCTGCTATCGACGTCATGATACGTACCGTCGTACAGGGTTACGGTCATATCGACAAGCGGATACCCAGCAAGCACCCCGTTTTCCATAGCTTCTTTTACACCCTTGGCTATCGGCGCAATAAATTCTTTCGGGATCGAACCTCCTTTAATGTCATCGATAAACTCATACCCCTCTCCGCGGTTTTTGGGCTCTATACGTATAAAACAATGCCCATATTGCCCGCGCCCGCCGGACTGGCGGATGTATTTCCCCTCGCCTTCAGCGGATTTCGTGATCGTTTCTTTGTAGGCCACCTGCGGGTCTCCGACGTTGGCCTCGACATTAAATTCCCGTTTCATCCGGTCCACAAGAATCTCAAGATGCAGTTCTCCCATGCCCCAGATGATGGTCTGATTGGTCTCGAGATTGGATTTAATCTTAAACGTTGGATCTTCTTCGCTTAGGCGCTGGAGCGCAAAACCCATTTTCTCCTGATCGTTTTTCGTCTTGGGTTCGATAGCTAGGGAAATGACCGGATCGGGGAATGAAATTTTTTCAAGAACAATCGGATGCTCAATGGCACAGACCGTATCTCCGGTGATCGTATCTTTAAAACCCACGACCGCGACAATTTCCCCCGCGTAGGCTTCTTTAATCTCCTCACGCTGGTTGGCATGCATGAGAAGAAGCCTGCCCACGCGTTCTTTGGCGCCTTTAGCCGGGTTATATATGTATGATCCTGAAGCAAGTGTTCCGGAATAAATACGGACATAGGTAAGCTTGCCCACGTGCGGATCTATTTGAATTTTGAATGCCAGTCCGGAAAAAGCTTCCGAACTCACCCGTTTCCGTACCTCCTTTTCCCCTGATTTAGGATGGATACCTTCGACGGGCAACAAATCGAGTGGAGAAGGGAGATAATCAACAACGGCATCAAGAAGTGGCTGTACTCCTTTATTCCGAAGACTCGAACCCGCATAAATAGGGACGAGTTTGTAGGCTATGACGGCTTTTCGAAGCGCAGATTTAAGCTCTTCGACCGTGGGCTCTACTCCACCCAGGAACTTTTCAATGAGGTTGTCATCCGTCTCAGAAATACGCTCGACGAGGGCGTGGCGGCTTTTTTCTACTTCTTCTTTCAGTTCGGGCGGGATTGTGTCCGATACATCAAACTCGGCTCCGAGTTCATCACTTCCCCAGACCATTGCTTTCCTTGTAAGAAGATCGATGATGCCTTTAAATTCGTTCTCGCGTCCGATCGGAACAACCATAACAGCAGTCCGAGCGCCTAAACGCTCTTCGATCGAAAGAATAGTCGCCCGGAAATCAGCCCCGACTTTATCCATTTTGTTGATAAAGCAAAGCCGCGGCACATTGTACTTATCCGCCTGGTGCCAAACAGTTTCGGACTGACTCTGCACGCCCTCTTCGGCATCCAAGACGGTAATCCCGCCGTCCAGGACCCGCAGGCTCCTCTCTACTTCGGCCGTAAAATCGACGTGACCGGGAGTATCGATAATATTAAAACGATAATCTTTCCAGAATGCAGTCGTAGCTGCGGATACAATGGTAATGCCACGTTCTTTTTCCTGGTCCATCCAATCCATGACGGTGGTCCCCTCGTCAATATCCCCGATCTTATAGCTCCTGCCGGTATAATAGAGGATGCGCTCGGTTGTCGTCGTTTTGCCCGCGTCGATATGCGCGATAATGCCGATGTTACGGACTTTTTCAAGTGGCACATCGCGATTTAATGTTTTTTGTACTTGTGGCGCTGCCATACCAGGTAGTAGAACTTCAGGCAAAACGCAGGTGATAGAGATATTCTTTCACCCGACGTTTGAGAAGCCTCCCTCCTTGACTTGTTTTAAGATACATCTCCCTGCGTTTTGCATCTTGTTCATTAAGACTTGCTTCATAATAGATTAGCTTCCACGGAATGTAGGGCTTCGTGGACCGATTGAGTCCAAGATTATGTTCTTTTACCCGACGAACTAAGTTTTCTGTTGAACCAATATAAAAGCTCTTATTTTGTTGGCTTTCCAGTACATAGACGTAAAAGAACATAATCTTCTGAAGTTTCACTACCTGGCATAATAAAAAAACTGCCCCCTACGGAAGCAGTATCCTTGCTTCTTACCTTACTATTATATAAAGAAGGGAGAATAAAGTCTAGAGCCGGACGGAGGTCCCGGCAATCAACCGAAGTCTCCGAGATACACAACATTCACCGGAAGAACTTTTAGCTTCTGTATGAGTTTTTTGTCCAGGGTGCACATGGAATACTCACGCGCGTAAGCGAGCGCAGCATAGGCAGCATCATAGATAGAAGTATTGCTCTCCAGTGCTATCTTAAGAGCGCTTTCTGACAGTATGGAAAAATCAACGTACGTTGGTTCAATGGTTTTATAGGCAGAGAGTATAGTTTGCGCCTCTTCTCCTGTAATGCGTTTTGACAGTATTGCGGAACGAACGGCGTTGAAAATCTCGTAGAGGAGTATGGACGGGGCTATGAACTTTTTGGCACTCCTCATGCTTTGATCTATAAACATCATCGCATGCCGTTTGTACGCTTCCTGGGGAAATATCGCGGCCAGGATAACCGATGCATCCACTACAAGAAGCTGTTTGCTGTCAATATTTTCGTCCATCTTCGATAAGTGCGCGATAGTCCATGCCTTCAAATCTACCCAGGAATTTCTTTTGCAAATCCAAAAGCGCGCGGACTGCTTTCTGCCGCTTACTCCGATGTGTGTGCCTCACATCTGTATATGTTTTTTTTATCGCGTGGCGCACGAGGTTGCCAACTGACGTAGCCTTCTCCCGCGCAAGCGCGGCAAGCATGAACGCGGTGTCTTCGTCAAAAAGGATATGGGTGCGTTTCGTTAACATATTGGTATCTTAACATGCACATGTGCATGTGTCAATATAATGTCACAACCGGACGAGGACGGAAATATCATCGCTTTCTCATGCCGCAACGGGAGACATCCTGATTGCGCTTGTATGGCAGGAGGCCGTAGGTGAGGCGGTATTGAGGCAATTCAACAATTTCCATAAAAAGATGCCGGATTATGCAGCTAACGAAGTGCCTTTATTCTTTCCACTTAGCGCTTCATTGACTTTCTCGGTCAACCACATCCTCATCAACGCTGAAGGGTTCAAAGCATTTCGCCGGGCAATTTTTTCTATGGCCTTTTTCAGATTTTTTTGCACACGCAGGACCAACGCCTCTTCCCGAGGCTTATCTAGCTCAAACACTATATCAACGTCCTCCAGCTCATCCTCAAATTCGGTAAAGCTATGAGTATCCCAAAAATTAGCCTCTTCTTCATAATTTTTAAAGGCCGGAATTTTACCTGTTGCATTAGTGGGATACTTTGGCCCCTTATACGTCCCTTTCATATAATTTTTTCCTTTCTCTCAAGAAATATTCCTAGCCGCAATACTCACCTCATCGACTGTGACACCGTGCTTTTTAATATGTTCGGTATTCCAGTCGTATTACAATGTAATACGCTTGTCAACTTCTTCAACTCCACCATTAGATTGACCCTACTTCAATATAGCGAAACGAACCGCGCCACAATAATCTTGACGGAAATGCGCCATACCAATCACGAAGTATCTGTTCGTAGGTTCGCTTTATGTTTCCAATCGGGACATTTGTAGCATAATGCTCTTTTGGTACTACAGAATCATACATGAAGAACACCCCTTCTCTATCATCATAACCCCATACCGTAATAATATGCCCCACTATTGCGGCCTTAAGACGGCTATATTCTCCGTTCCTTTGATATCCGTTTCCAACCATTAAAATAACAGGTACATCTTTTGACAGCATGGATTTGAGATACATAATTTTTTTGTCGTCAGAAAGATGCTTGACTGTACCGTTTTTTGCTTCCAAAGCGTACGACTTTACTATACGTACAAGGTAATCTGGATGAAAAACTGCTCCCGTGATGCGGCTTACCCAATTGGTATGAAAATCTTCCGGCTTCACACCAGTAACTTTGTTATATGCCTCGAGGACCGCTTTTACAGAATAAACTCCACAATGAGACGGTCCCTGCTCAAGGTATTCTTTGGGTCGCCGGGAAACAATAAATCGATGAGGAATCTTATTCATGCTTCTTTTTTGCAACGTTTTTCAATGCAATTCCGATTCCTCGGCCTTCCAAGGACAATGCCGCCGCACCCCGTTCGTCCGCACGATCTTCTATCAATTTACAAAACTTGATAAACTCTTTTGGGTCGGCGATGGTTTTTGTATTTTGGCTTGTGAGTAATAACATTAAGGTTGTTTATCTATAAAAACCTAAGGTTTGTCAAGATATTCTCCTAATTCTGGAGATAACGACAGTGGATCAGGTGGCAACGCTTCGTCTCCTCGAGCAATACGACTATAGCGAGAAGGAGATTAACTACCTTCTTTTAACGTAATCGAGCTTCCCCCGCTGATAATCGACTATTCCCTACCTCACGAGCCTCCCCTATAATAGGTTTTTCAATGTGAACCTCGGAATAATTCTGTTCTCTCCGAAGATCCTCTTCAAGCTTCAATGCCTTTCCTTCAGCATCTGCTTCATGACTAGCGCAGTGGGGGAAGTCAATTCTTGCACTTTGTTCTCCCGACTTCCACACTACATCAATGGAGGCTATGGCTGGTCTGTCGCAACTCCATAGTGTATGGATAAGGTGAGTCTTTCCACAAATTGTTTTCATAAGTGAATCAGTATCGGCGAATGGAGTATATCAAAGTTATACTGAAGTATCAACGCGGACCATCACAGTCGGACGAGGACGGAAACATCATCGCGCTCTCGTGGCGGTTGGTTGCGTTTGTATGGAAGAAGCGCGTAGGCAATGTTATATTTTTGGACTGTCCTAATAGTATATTTCATGCTTTATTGACAATCTTATAGCGGTCGCGGGAAGATTGTCAATGCTACTCACCTTGAATACGGGATAATTTTATTCGGTTTTGAGAAACGATATATTCTGGATATTTCTGTATTAATAACCTTCCTATTTGATCTTCTTCTTGGTATGGCGTACTAATTATTACTTGAATCGGTGCAGTCCCTGAAGCAATAATCTGCTTTACAATGAGGTCATATCCTACCCCAGATAATAACTTTTTTATAAACGCTTTAGTTAATTCCTGCGTTGCTTTTTTTGTCTTCTGATAATCAAATACTATTACTATTTGACATGGGACAGAATCCATATTAAGAAAAGTACGACATGGATCAGGGGTTACAGTAATTGATTGAGGCTCAACTAACCGAGATTGGAATACTTTCGGCGGTAACCTACTTTTATTAAAAAATAGTATCCAAAGAATCATTATTCCTACGGCAACAAGTACTGTTCTAATAAAAATAGGTACCCCATTTCTCTTCGGGGGATCCTTAGGTGGTACAATAATGCCTTCTTTTATTACAGAGTCTGTATTTATCATGGTATATAAAAATGTGGCGTATCAGTCGGTATGGGGTGCTCTAATCCCATACTGATAGCTAATGGTATTAACGGTATCATTGGTTTATATTCTCCGTTTTCATAGATATACAAGTCAACTGCATGACCGGATTGATGCTGACTATATCCAGGGGTGGCAACCCTACATGCTTGACCATTTTGTTTTTGTAACTGACAACCATTATAAAGGTTTTCTTGCTCTTGATAAGACCGATACCCTGAATAAACAACAACATTATACCCCTGTTGTGAGGCTGCCAAAATAAAACTATCTAGTGTTGATACAATATCAGCATCTACTTCCACCCCTTGATACTTAATGGTCGTAGGTGTAAATGTTGGAGCATAAGGAACGATAATTGGTCCTGGTAATGCTGTTGGTGAGGGAGATGGTCGGGTAATTACCGGTATCGGTGTTGGACTCGCTGTTATATTAGGTCCGCAAATATTAACAGTAAAACTTGTCCCGAAAGAGACTGATCCGTTTGAACATTCACTACATAATCGTAGTGTTGTTCCACCACAAAAAATTCCATCTGGCCAACCGCCGGATGGTGGTAACGGCCTCGGTGCAACTGAAATTGTAGGTGTCGGCGTCGGCGTTTTTGTCGGAGTTGGAGTTGTAATTGGAGTAGGCGTCATGGTTGTCGTTGATGTGGGAGTAAGTATAGGTGTTGAGCTGTTCGTCGGTGTTAAAGTCGGCGTGATAATTATTGTTGGTGCATAATCCATACAACTTCCTTGCTCAAAATGAGGATAGGACAATTTATTGCCACCCTCGTTGGCGCCGTAACAACAATAACCTGCATTTTCTGCCAGATGCTCTACACATTTCCCACTTCCGCTAACCCAGCACCCATTGGCCTCTGTACATGTTGCTTCTGTTCTAGTCGACGCTCCAACGCTTTGATCGCAGGAAGACAACTGAAAATGATTATATGACACTCCGCTACCCGTCCCTGCTTTACAGCAATAATATCCTGAATTTTGCTGACCATGTGGTACGCAAGCATTACTTGTGGTTACATAGCAACCTTGATATTGCGACTCGCATTCCTGTTGAGAAATGTCATTAACCAAAGAGGGGGGGGTAGAGGAAGCTGTAGGGCTTAGCAAAAGCTCATCACACTCGCGTGGACGTGGAAAACTATTTACACACCGTTCTGCTAAAGTCAAAACAGGTGTTGGACTTGATAATAATGCCAAAGGGTATGCACCCTCTTCTTTTGCATATCGTCTAAGCTCGCCTACTTTCTCTAATTGCATTTTGCTCACGATCAAAAACGTAGATACTGCAAATGCAGCAAGGAGAACCAATGGCAATAACTGAATAAATCCCGATTGAAATGAGACAGACACTTTATTCATACACGCTTATCAAACTGAACTGACAATATTGTACCCTAAAACTCGAATTTTCTCATAAATTTTTTCTTCTGTCACACTGGTCTCATCATACTCGACATCAAGCTGGGCTTTCGCATAACTGCAGGAAGATTTGACCCCGATGTCCTCAAGGTCGCTTTCGATGACGAGCGGACAACTCGTGCAGTGCATACCGAGAACTTTATAGGATTTCTTTGTCATCCAGGTAGTAGAACTTCAGGCAAAACGCAGAGAGTAGAAATACTCTTTCAATCTGCGCTTGAGAAGCCTCCCTCCTTGACTAGTTTTAAGATAGTTCTCTCTGCGTTTTGCATCTTGTTCGTTAAGACATGCTTCATAATAAATAAGCTTCCAAGGTTTATATCGTTTCGTTGATGGACTGAGTCCAAGATTATGTTCTTTTACCCTACGAATCAAGTCATTTGTTGATCCAATATACAGATGATTGTTCTCCACGCTTTTCAACTGATATACGTAAAAGAACATAATCTTCTGAAGTTTCACTACCCGACCATAGTTCTACTCTACGTAAACTTCCCAAGAAGTGCAAGGGCTTCTCCCTTTATCTCCTCTGTGACGACCACTTCGACGAGCCCTT
>JBBTUC010000066.1:0-6161 GCA_038078675.1 Patescibacteria group bacterium | reverse complement strand
GGAGCGAATGCTAATTCCCCTTCGTGCACGGCAAACGTACCATCGGTAAAGTATGCCGTCCGTTTGACGCCGTTTAGTTCAACAAGAATTGGCTGCCCCGGAGACAAAGAAATTTCTGATCGTCTTGTAGTCGTTTTGAGATTCCCGTATCCGTCGATAAACGCGAGTCTCCCCTTCGGTACATCCGGTATTAGACCAATGTCAATCGCTCCCCCGATAAACGCCGCATCCCCTTTTGCGATACCGATCACTGCTTCCGGATAAAAATCCCTCGACCGGAACTGTGAGCCTTTATTGGCAACGTTTACAAGATGAAGTGTTTGGATGTGGGATTTAATAAAAGAAAAACAGTACCCAGAATTGACGCCGACAATTTTCACGCCATTGCTAAGTAGTGCATAGACGAGGCTCTCTCCTTCATTTCTGTCTCTGGATTCTTTTTTATCACGTCTTGGGGCAGTATTGGTGTAAATCATCATGCCCGGCACCGGACTCACGAATGCAAATTGCGCGGTCCAAAACCCCGTCGCGAGCGTGCTAAATTTCGGGACACTCGTACTCTGCACCCGTACGGAAGGCTCAAGAAGCATCAACTTCTGAACAACTTCTGCAAACGCCGGATCTCCCGTCCCGAAGTCCGCGATAAACTGGATGAACATATTCGTGTATAATACCACGAAATAATTACTATTATCCTCCCACCTCCGGTGTGTTATCCTCCCACCTCCGGTGTGGCATAGCTTCGACACCTGTGGTTATTTATGACACATCATCCTTTTCTATGACAAGATGTTTAATGTTTTCTAATTTTTTCGCGTAATCGGCATGATCAAAAACAAATGCATCGTACGGTTGCCTTGACGAAAACTGATCAAGTACGATTCCAAGAGTAAGATACGGTAGCGCGGTGTTCCCAAGATACGCAGGAAACGAAGACCATGGGTATGAACGGAGATCCTCTTTTCTGACAACGGATGAAACATACGGATTCAGGTGAATATAGCGGGATACATGAAGAAGCTGCTCGTTCGTTTCTATGCGTACCGCTTTAAACTCCCCCTGAAATAGCGGCCCTGGCCGATGATGCTTGGTATTGATAAATTTCGTATAACTGTTCGCGGTGTGACGTAAAAAGGTCGTTATACCGTTATCATACGTTTGTCGCACAATCATGTGGAAATGATTGGGCATAAGGACGAAACAAACAATGTCAACAAGTTTTTCTAACTTTTGTTCATGGCGGACGATCCAACCCTCTCGATCGTCCATGGGAAGTTTCAAAAAATACGACAACTTGAGGGGCGGCTTGCGCATACGATAATAGCGGATCGTAAGCATCATGCGCTCATACTCTCGTTTGGCAAAAAACGTTGGTTGACGGGCGACTCCACGATTATAAACGTGATAGAAATTATCCGTAACTAATGGTGTACGACGAACCGGCATTTCTTCATGTTATCATACATACCACAGGTGTCAATCGTGTAACACACCGGATGTGGAAATTTTATGAAACCGATCCTACTCTCTCACTCTCTCTGAAAAACGCAATAATGGAAAAACAAAAAATGGGCATGTGTCTTAATTGACCGACACGTGGCTGTAAAATAAGATGCTCTAATAAAATTAATGTACTGCTTGATAAAAGGAAGATCCACTGCGCCAAAGTCAACGATGAACTTGATAAACATACCGTGTATAATGCCACGAAGTAATATTCATTATTTATTATGACACTTTGGGAAAAATTGGTTGGACGCAACACTGATCCATTCCGTCGATCATTGTATGAAGGTGGTGGATATAAGGATGTGGTTCAATGGCTTGCTGAAAATGGCATCACCCCCGGTACTCATCCTTATGCTTGCGATTTATTCTCCGGAGACGGAGCCGGCGCGTTAGCCTTTGTTAAATCCGGATGGCATCCTAACGCTATTACCTGCATAGACCACAGAGTATCTAATCTTCCGCTTGTTCCTGCGGCACGGTTTCATTATGTCGACCTCCGATGTATTCTCAATTCCGATCAAGATCGAATTGATGAAACTACGGCTAGCATGGCCGGTCAATTTGATGTCATCGTCGCAGTGAACGATTGGTGGCCACACAAATCACGACTTCAGGTAGCACGCTTCTTCGCTCGAAGCGGTGGAGCAATATATTACCTGTAGAAGAACGAAGTGTTGACAAGTAGATATTGCCAGTCTAAACTTACCAGTAACTGCCAAGATAGGATATCTCATGATTCCTTTAGCTGAACGACTTTCACGAGGACCTTATCCAGTCTGGTACGATGGAGCCAAAGGGACGATGCTTGCAAAGCATCTTGAACCTGGCGCACCATCTGAAATTTTAAACCTCACTGCCCCCAGCACTGTACGCGCCATCCACCAAGCCTACGTTGACGCCGGTGCCCAGATGATCCAGACGAATACCTTTAACGGGACTATGCCAAGGCTTAGCTTACACGACTCTACTATTACAGATGAAAAGGTTTATGCCATAAATAAAACTGGGGCGGAAATTGCCAGACAGGTGGCGGGAAATACCGTGTACGTCGCCGGCAGCATGGGCCCTTTGGGAAGTATTATGGAAGCAGACAGTGGTGATCTTTCCGATGACGCGGCGGTGACAGCATTTGAGACTCAAGCGCGAGGACTAATAGACGGCGGTGTGAATCTTCTCCACATCGAAACCGCCTACAGCGTACCGGAAGTCTTGGCAGCTATTACGGCCATAAGAAAGGTTAGTCCTACCATGCCCATCATGGCCAGCATGTCTTTCACCTCATATCACTCTGAGAATGGTTTTGCAACCATGAATGGCGTCCGCCCTGCCCAGCTCATTACGCTCGCAGATGAGCATGGACTGCTGGCATATGGAGCAAACTGCGGCAACGGGTTTGACCACCTTGATCGTCTCCTTGGTCAATTACACAGTGACCATCCTCAGGCTACACTCGTGATGAAGCTTAATGCCGGTATGCCGACGGTTAATGACAAAATAGAAATCTATCTTGAGGCTGTTCCAGAAAAAATGTCTCTCTACGCCGAGCAGGTTTATAAAGCTGGAGCAAGAATCATTGGTGCCTGTTGCGGAAGTACACCAGACCTCATAAACAGCATGGTGAAGGCATTTCATTAGGCGTAATACTCGATGAGATCTATACGGGTTACTACACCGAGAGGTTGATGATCATCATCAATGACCATCACAAAATTTTCTTTAGAAAGAATCTGAGAAACGCGATCAATCGATTCTGTGTGGGGCACGATCGTTATCCGAGGATCAACCACTGTAGCGATGTGATTACTCGGACCAATGCTTTTTTCATAGAGTCCCGTGAGCAACTCTCGCTCGCTGACGCTTCCCAATATGTTTCTTCCTAAAATAACCGGTATCTGGGAAACATCATATCGTTTCATAATCCCAATGGCAGTTTTCACTGAATCTTTTGGACGCACAAAAAGCATATGCGCTGTTTTCTTGTGAGAAATAACATCGCCGATCTGTCCACTAATGGATTTCTCTAAAAACCCGTTATCGCGCATCCAATCATCGTTATACATCTTGGTTAAATACGATCTACCGCTATCGGGAAACAGTACCACCACCAAACCCTTTTGAATGCCACGACAAACCTTCTCTGCCGCCCAGAGGGCCATCCCGGAAGATCCACCAACCAATATCCCCTCTTCACGCGCCAGTCTCCTGGCCGTCACAAAGCAATCGCGATCAGTCACGGCAATGACATCATCAATGAAAGAAAAATCAATCGTTGAAGGAATAAAGTCCTCACCGACCCCTTCCACCTTGTACGTTTTTAATACATCCGGAAATTTACCAGTACGATGGTACTGGTAAAAAACAGACCCCACCGGATCAACACCGATCACACGAATCTTTGGATTTTTTTGCTTCAAATATTTTCCTACGCCACTAATCGTGCCTCCGGTACCCATTCCACAGACGAAATGGGTAATTTTACCATCTGTCTGCTGCCATATTTCCGGACCGGTTGTCCGGTAGTGCGCCTCCGGATTTGCGGAATTGTGGTATTGATCCGGTTTGTACGCGCCTTTGACTTCTCTTGCGAGACGGTCCGATACTTTGTAATAACTGCGTTCATCCCTCGCTAAAACGGCAGTCGGGGTGATGACTACTTTGGCGCCATATGCCCGCAGCAAATTGCGTTTTTCATCGCTCATCTTGTCTGGCATCACGAAAATCGTTTTATAGCCGCGAATCGCAGCAACCATCGCAAGCCCCGTGCCGGTATTGCCGCTTGTGGGCTCAACGATCGTGCCACCCTTCTTGAGCTTACCGAGTTTTTCTGCCCGGTCAATCATCGCTGTGCCGATCCTGTCCTTCACCGATCCACCGGGGTTCATGTATTCAAGTTTAGCTAAAAGAGTCACGTTCGAATGAGGATTGAGTTTATTAATCTTAACCAGGGGAGTGTTTCCGATGAGATCAAGTATGGAGGTATAGTACATATCCGGCCGTCAATTGAAGAGTAGTATAGGGATCTGGACTGCGAAAGTCAAAAAAATTACAACTTGAGACTTTTGAGGTACTCCCGGAAGTCGCCGTTAAGGTCGGTGTGATGGAGGGCAAATTCAACGACCGTTTTGAGATACTCGAGCTTGTTGCCCGTATCAAAATATTTGCCATCTTTAATCTCACACGCATACACCGGCCGCTTCTTCATGAGCTCGCGGATCGCATCCGGCAGCCAAATCTCCCCATCTTTACCGGGGGCGAGGTTTTCCAGTATCGGAAAAATATCCGGCGTCAGGACGTAGCAACCATGGGCTGCTAAATTGCTTGGGGC
This sequence comes from Patescibacteria group bacterium, assembly GCA_038078675.1. Lineage (GTDB taxonomy): Bacteria > Patescibacteriota > Microgenomatia > UBA10105 > UBA927 > JBBTUC01. The sequence goes on along the minus strand of JBBTUC010000066.1, from coordinate 1,327 downwards.
TTCTTCACGCTTGGGTTTCTCCATCATCCGCTTGATCTGCCAAATATTATCTTCGATATTCGTCGCCTCAACGATGCCGTAGCGCGTCACATTTTCCTTGGGGACCCGGACGGCGGAAATGACCGGATCGCCGTATTTTTCAAAAACTTCAATACACTGGAGCGCCCGCGGGGGCTTGGCAAAAATAAATTCGTCTCCCCAGATAGCGACAAATGGCTCATCCCCAATCACGGATTGAGCACACAAGACCGGCGTGCCGTTGCCGTAGGGGCCTTTTTGCCGGATATAGATGAAGTTAGCGAGACTCGACGTGCGTTTGACCTCTTCGAGCAGTTTCTCTTTCTTCTGCATCTCGAGCATCTTGATAAGTTCAAACGGATAATCAAAATGGTCCTCAATTGCGCGTTTGTGCCAGCCCGTAACGATGACGATATCGGTGATTCCGGAAGCCACGAGCTCCTCGACGACGTATTGAATGACGGGTTTATCGACAATAGGCAGCATTTCCTTGGGCATCGCCTTGGTCTGGGGAAGAAACCGCGTACCAAATCCAGCGGCCGGTATCACTGCTTTTCTAATTCGAGTAGATGAACCTTTCGTCATATGGTTACCTTTAACAAACCCAAAACAAGCGCAGTCCCGTACTCACGCCCCTCACGAGCGCGAGGCTGTAAGCCTCCGGCGTGAGGTAAGTGTAGTACTGGGACCCGCGGCCGGTATCACAGCTTTACGAATTTTAGAAGACATACCAACCATTCTATCCATGCTGCATTGTCTTTGTCAATTTGGTAGTATAAAAACAGCCATGAAACAAAGGGTATTTTTTATTGTTTTGCTCTTTCTGTTTTTGTCCTTGCCTACCACTCAAACACAGGCTTCCTGCGTCATTGGGAGTGCGAAAAAAGTACAAGTGAATATAACATTTCAAAATCAAGGAGAATCGGGAAGTACGGTCAATATCCCCGAAAAATTTAAATCTTTCCATCGAAACAAACCCCAATGCACTACACCGAACACATCCTCTCCAACCATCGTTTCCTGCGACGAAGAAACCGAAAGTCTCGCCGCGGACTCACTCTTTGCTCCTCTCTGCGGTGCTTCCGAAGAACGGGCAAAAGCAAACTCGACTTGTTGGCAATGCGAGGGTGACATGCGTTGCGACGGCGCGGATTACGCGGTCGGAGAAACCGATGATTTTATGTTTCTCTATCGCCAATCTATCGACGGCTCACCAACGGATAAAGTATGGAGAGTGCCTGGCGATAAAATCCAACCAACATTTAAATATAACGGCATCACCTATCAAAAATCGGGAGGTCTGGTTGTT
>JBBTUC010000065.1:0-2119 GCA_038078675.1 Patescibacteria group bacterium | reverse complement strand
CGGTAGCTCCGGTAGACCCGGTACTCCCCGTGGGACCATTGGCTCCTGTGGCTCCCGTACTCCCTGTGGGTCCTGCTCCTCCGGTAGCTCCGGTTGAACCCGTGGGTCCTGCAGCCCCTGTTGCCCCTGTGGATCCGGTAAAGCCCGTAGGACCTGCCGATCCCGTAGACCCTGTGTTTCCGGTTGGACCTATCCCTCCGGTTGCCCCGGTGGATCCTGTTGGCCCTGCCTGGCCGGTAGCACCGGTTGAACCGGTTGATCCTGTAGGACCGGATGCTCCGGCAACACCGGTCGCTCCGGTACTACCGGTGGGCCCGTTAGAGCCTGTATTGCCGGTAGACCCGGTTGGCCCAGCACCCCCTGTTCCTCCTGTGCTTCCTGTGGGTCCTGCTCCTCCGGTAGCTCCGGTAGACCCGGTACTCCCCGTGGGACCATTGGCTCCTGTGGCTCCGGTAGACCCGGTTGAACCCGTACTCCCGGTAGGTCCATTGGCTCCGGTTGATCCCGTACTTCCTGTTGGTCCTGCTCCTCCGGTGGCTCCCGTGGCACCGGTTGATCCGGTGGGACCATTGTCTCCGGTTGCTCCGGTTGAGCCGGTGAATCCCGTCGGACCTGATGCACCCACTGTTCCTGAAGCACCAGTACTTCCTGTAGGACCCAGTCCTCCTGTGGATCCCGTGGCTCCCGTTGAGCCGGTGGGACCATTTGCTCCAGAAGCTCCGGTTGATCCAGTGCTTCCTGTTGGCCCTGCTCCTCCGGTAGCTCCTGTACTCCCGGTTGGTCCTGCTCCTCCCGTGGATCCCGTTGCTCCCGTAACTCCCGTTGCTCCCGTTGGTCCACCCGTTCCTGTAGCTCCCGTTGAACCGGTGAATCCCGTCGGACCTGATGCACCCACTGTTCCTGAAGCACCAGTACTTCCTGTTGGTCCTGCTCCTCCGGTAGACCCAGTTGCTCCGGTAGACCCAGTTGATCCTGTTGGACCTGCTCCTCCGGTTGCTCCGGTAGACCCAGTTGAACCCGTCGGACCTGCTTCTCCGGTAGACCCGGTACTCCCTGTCGGTCCATTGGCTCCCGTGGCTCCCGTAGACCCGGTCGGTCCTGCTCCTCCCGTGGCTCCCGTAGACCCGGTCGGTCCTGCTCCTCCCGTGGCTCCCGTTGCTCCGGTTGCACCACTTGGTCCGGCCGTTCCCGTCGCTCCGGTTGATCCAGTGCTTCCTGTCGCTCCGGTTGCACCACTTGGTCCAGCCGTTCCCGTCGCTCCGGTTGATCCCGACGGGCCCGGGTCACCCAGAGATCCTTTCGTCCCCGTCACTCCGGTAGCCCCAATTGGGCCGCTTGCCCCACTTGATCCGGCAGTGCCGGACGCTCCGGCAGCGCCGCTTGCACCAGCGGCTCCTACTTCACCAGTTGTTCCCGTGGCTCCGGTGGGACCGTTTGCCCCCGTTGACCCGGTTGCTCCAAGTACGCTTCCTGCTTGTTGTGTCGTTGATGTTGATTTTGAAGAGGAGGGGAGCGAACCATCTTTTGGAGTGGGAATTGCTGCCGCTTGAGGCGGTAAAGTACGCTCTGCTCCACTTCGTATTCCTGCGATTTGGGAAAATAAAAATATTGAAGATAATAATACAAGGAGGACAAATCCGATGAGCGCATAAGGATGAAGGAGCTTTCTGTAAAATGGTTTTTTTGTGGGTTCTCCTGCTAAAGAATCGGTCGTTTGTGTTGATCCGTACGGAGGAATGATCACGGTGTCGGTATTTTCCGGACTTCCACCCGCAGCCATCGGCGTTGGCTGCGGCGGCGGGGGGGGCATAGGGTCCGGGCCAACGGAAGGTGTTGCTGTCGGAGGTATTACTTCAGAAGCTTTTCCCGCAGCCCCGATTGCTGCTCCGGAAGCGGCACCGAGGAGGGGAATTATTGGTGCGGCAGGCAAGGCAACATGTACCGGCATGGATAGATCTTTGACGTTGGTGATGCCCTCGGCCGGATTTTGGGTGACCCAACCCTGGATTACTGCGCATTTAAAAAAGGAACGGATGGTGGAAAGGCCTCGGTTAATGGTGGATATCGGTGTTTTATCCGTTTGGAGAGCTCGTGCATAAGATTCGAGCAGGTCTTTTGT
>JBBTUC010000064.1:0-12394 GCA_038078675.1 Patescibacteria group bacterium | reverse complement strand
GGACAAAGGGTATAATGGACGAGTAATTTAACCGGGAAGGTCCTACAATGCCGATTGCTCCAACCAGATGTGGAGTTGAAAATTTCGTATAGACAAACCCGCATTGTGCAAGCGTATTCGTCCCGAGTTCTTCACCCAGAAGAATGTCAGATAGTCCTTCGTTTCGCTCTAAGATATCCCACCAATAGTCAAACCTATCCAATGATTCCAATACGTCCCGCGTCAATTCATAATCATAAAACTCCGGCATATCCAATATATTCGCGGCCCCCGAGTAATACAGATCGCCATCTTTGGTCGCAGTAATTGCAAGCGTTTTCGTGCTATCTGCAAGCGCTTTGGTAGCCTCACGAAGGAGTTTGTCGACTTCCTGCCGGTAATCCCAAATTTTATCTTTCACTGCGACCTCTTCTGCCACGGAAAGATCCTTTGGTTTCAAAATATGATCAACAAAGTATCGCATCGCGGCAGGGGTAGGCGCCCGACCGGCAGATGTATGCGACTGGTGTAATAATTTCATATCCGTCAAACGGACCATCTCGTTACGTATAGTCGCAGGTGAAATACCTAAAGCATACTTCTTGTCGAGTGTTTCTGAACCCACCGGTTCGGCTGTAGCGATATATTCCTCTATAATCGCTTTGAGGATCTGAATTTGCCGATCGGTCAGATTTGGTATCTGGTCCATAGAATTAGCACTAATATACCTCGAGTGCTAAAGCTTGTCAAGAGAGAATATTTCAGTAATAATGGAAATGATATGAAAAAGTTATGGCTTATCATAATAAGTCTTCTTCTTGTTGGAGTCCTTCCGCTTGCTATTCACCTCGTGGGTCAGCGTCAGGAGATCAGAAAAAAAGCTGCACCAGCAACAACGCTCACGGTGATGCCGGCAACGAGCGCCAAAAAGGTGGGCGACGCCTTCTCCATAGAAATCACGATCGACACCGGAGAAAATCAAATCGTCGCAGTTGAACTTCATCTCTCCTACGACCCTACGAAGCTGGAAGCTCAAACGATCGCCAATGGCCCCCTATTCCCCAATATCCTCGCCTCCGGCACCATCGGGGCCGGGGAGACGTCCATCACGGTCGGCGCCCAAGATGCAAAACAACCCATCAAGGGGACGAGCACCGTAGCGGTAATTACATTCAAAGCTAAAGCCAAAACCGATAGTCCTACGGCGATAAAACTTTCGCCCAATACGTTTGTTGGGGGATTGGGAGAAGGAGCAACCAACGTACTGGTGGGGACAACGCCAGCGACAGTAACCATCAGCGAAGCACAACTACAATCCACACCATCACCTCCTGCGAAGCAGGATCTGGCTCCGCCAGACACGCTCTCGCCTGCCCCAATCTCTACTTCCTCCGCCCAGAGTTCCTCGCCCGCTACTCCTTCGGCTCATCTCGCTATTATCTCACCGTCCAATGACAGTACTGCTACCCAAAACAAACCAACCATTACGGGCAAAACCGCCCCGGGAGCGACCGTCACCATCACCATCTACTCGACACCGAGCACAGTGACGGTGACGGCGGACGAAAACGGCAACTGGAGTTTCACACCCGAAACCGCCTTGGAAACAGGCCCCCACAATATCGTGGCTTCCGTCACGGATCAAAATGGCCAAACGCAAACAGCAACCAGCGCCTTCGTGGTCGCTGCCTCCGGCGCCGAAATAGGAGGAGCTGCTGAAAGTGTTATTCCTGTTTCCGGAACAGTGGAAACTACGATTCTGTTAATCGTTATTAGTATGGCATTCATAATTATAGGTTTTGTCATTCCCGCGAAGGCGGGAATCCAGTATTAGATTGTCATTGCGAGGAGTTTTACGACGAAGCAATCTCATATACATGTGAGATCGCCACGCCGTCAGAACGGCCTCGCGATGACAGAAGTACAAAGTCTTGTCATATATGAGCGTATCTCTCACCGGACGGGTCACAGGCAAAACCATGTCGATAGTTTCCTTCGTGGCACTTCTTATTTTCTTACCCCTTCTTCTTCTGGCCGCGTATCAGACGGCAACGATCATCTCGAGGGCAACGGGCAAACCCGGCGATATCATCGTTGATGCCAGTGTGGTCACATACGAAAAAATAGACCCTACGTTCATGTATGCATTCACCCAAGGCGGTGAGGAAACCGGCAACTGGCTCAAGCCTGTTCAACAAGAAGTGGCGAGCCTCAAACCCAAATGGATCCGCATTGATCACATCTATGACTTTTACGATATTGTCAAAAACAAGGGCGGGGCGCTCTCATTTGATTTTTCCCGCTTAGATCCGATCATCGATTCCATCCGTGCCGTCGGCGCTACTCCGGTCATCTCTCTTTCCTACATGCCTCCTGCTATAGCCAGGGATGGTAATGTGATTAACCCCCCAATAAACTGGAACGATTGGGCCTTGGTCGTCCAAAAAACCATCGAGCATGTGAGTGGATCATCAGGAAAAAATATTTCCGGCGTATACTATGAAGTTTGGAATGAACCGGACCATGAACAATTCGGGGGCTGGAAACTCTCGGGAGAAAAAAATTATCTCACGCTCTATCACTACGCTGCTAAAGGCGCCAGTCAAGCCAAACAAACACAACAGTTTGCGCTCGGCGGACCCGCAACCACAGGGCTTTATAAAGATTGGATCATCAAACTCATCGAAACAGGAGACAGGATCGATTTTTTATCATGGCACTCATACCTTTTAGAACCGACACGGTTTCCCCAAGATCAACGGAATATCACCTCATGGCTCCTGCCATATCCTAATTCCGTGCTACTGCCTAAACTTATCACCGAGTACGGATTCACTGGAACGAAAGATCCGCGCTACGCCCAACCGTTTAGTAGTGCCTATACTGCGAGTGTTTTCCGTCAGCTTGTAAGCGGCGGCCCGATGGCCCTATTTACATTCCAACTCAAAGATGGCCCCGGCCAAGAAAAAGGCGACGGATGGGGGCTTATCGGTCACGAGTCCGGCGGTCGCACGCTGAAACCACGGTATTATGTCTATTCTTTGCTCTCGCGCATGGCCGGCAACCGCGAGCTCCTGGCCGGTCAAGGTACGTGGGTCACGGGACTAGCAAGCAAACAGAACAATACAACCCGGATCATGCTCATCAATTTTGACTCATCCGGTAATCACACAGAAACGACGCCGATCACTATAACCAATCTTCCGAATGGTACGTATGGATATAGTCAACAATATCTTCAGAGTACGATTCCGGGAGAAATCCAAGAACGTATGGAGTCAGTGACCGACCATAGCCTCAAAAAACAAATCTACATGCCTGCCCAAAGTGTCATTCTTATTGAACTTTATCCTGTGAGCCACCGTCAATGACTTCGCGGGCTGGCTCAAGGAGGATAGTCGATACCCGTCGAACCCTCCGGATCATTGCAAAAAATGAACGGACCTCTCCTACTCCCATGACCCACGAAAGAAAAAAATAAACAAACAGACCCATTGTCGCTGTGCTACCGGTCAAAAGAATAAGTCCGAACGTCCGGGTCGTATCAAACACCAACTGATCTAAAAGTTTCATAGGAATATAGATGACGACACCGGATAAAAGCGCTGCAACACCCATTTTCAGTATGGGCACAAAAAGATCCCTGCGTGAAAATGTTTCCAATCGTTTATCCAAAAAACAAAACAAAATCACGACCTGCATAATACTGGCAACAGACGTCGATATTCCAAGCGACCAGATCGGAAGGTGCACGCCCTGGATGAAAACAACACTAAGGGTGGTGTTTACAACAATACTCCCGATTGCTACCAAAACCGGAGTTCTGCTGTCATACAGCGCATAAAATGCTCGCGCCAACAAATGTATGACCGCCTGAGCAAAGAGAGAAATGCTAAACATCGACAGTGTCATTCCGGTCAGAACGGTCGCTTCCCAATCAAACCGCTCGGCACCGAAAACCAATCTCACGACAGGAATCCGTAGCACGATAAAAAGTACGCTTATCGGCAGGACAAAAAATAATATCTGATTGGTAGAAGTGACAATAGCGCGTTTCAGTTCTTCCCGCTCGTCTTTGGCCGCCGAAATAGAAAGTGACGGGAGAGCGGCTTGGGCGATGGTAGCCCCAAAAAGTCCAACCGGTAGCTGTTGGAGGTGAGACGCGAAATTAAAAATTGTGACCATTTTCGCGCCTAATAGACTTGCGAGTATGAGATCGACCGTCGTATCAATCTGAGAAGCAGCAAGTCCCAGTGTTCGCGGTCCCATAAGTTTAAAAACGTCTCTCACCCCCCTGTGATGGAAATCCACAACAAATAAATGCCGATATCCTATCGCAAAAAGCACGGGTATTTGGATCACCATAAAAAGGATCGCACCAATTCCAATTCCGATGACCGGAGCAAAAAGCCCATACGAAGAGCTCAGAAATACTATGCCCAATAGTATCCCGATGTTATAAAGAACCGGGGCGAGCGCCGGAACAAGGAATGACTTAAATGACTGGAGAATACCGGTAAAAAAATTTCCGACCAAAAGAGGCGCGACCTGAAGGACGAGTATTACCCTCGTAAACTGTGCCATGAGCTTGATTTGTTCATCGCTAAACCCAGGAGCAAACATTCGCGATACCCCCTCGGTCCAAATAAATAGTGGCACAGCAAGGAAAGCCAAAAGAAGAAGTGATATGTTTATGATACTAGCCGCCATCCGCCAGGCGTCATCTTCTTTATTTTGTGTGAGGAACCGCGTAAATACCGGAATAAACGCTGAAGTAAATGCCCCCATGACTAACAGTTCAAAAAGGAGATTAGGCAAACGAAATGCGGCAAAATAAACACCCAGCTCCTCAGGAGAAAATCGGGCTGCCAGAAGACGATCACGAATAAGCCCCAAAAAACGGGAGGCCAAAACCATCAAAGCCAACACAAGCGCAGCAGACCCGATGGATGATTGTTTCCGTGTAAGAAGTTGCCAAAACACCCGTTTCATCCCACTTATTATAGCTCTTCGCTCCTTGACCGGCTAGTGACGAATGCGGTATACTTGGCTTCATGCCCATTACCAAACAAGCAGCAAAAAAGCTTCGTCGCGATCGCAAAACCGGCATACGCAACTCCCGCGTACGCCGCCTCCTACGGGAATCCGTTAAATCCGTACGTAAGCATCCTACCGTAAAAGCGCTCTCGTTGGCTACTAAACTTCTCGATAAAGCGGCAAAAACGCACATCATCCACAAAAATAAGGCCGCCCGCCTCAAATCACGCCTCTCTAAACTTCTCGGAAAAAAATAAAGCGCGTTTCCTCGACTTTTTGCATTTGGCATTTAGCATTTAGCATTCTATACTAGTGTATATGCCTGCCAAACCGATCTCCATAAATCTCCTAGGTCAAGAAGACCTTAAACACACTCCGCAAGGAAGGATTCTCAATTGGGCATTAACGTACGGCCGCTACATTATGATCGGAACCGAAATAGTTGTTCTCTTGGCTTTTATCTCTCGATTCAGTCTCGACCGTAAGCTTACCGATCTCAAAGAAGAAATATCTCAAAAACAAGCGATTCTCGAGGCCAATGCGCCCCTTGAACATGATATACGACTTCTCCAAGATCATTTAATGAAGATTAAACAAATTACTACAACACAACCCATCCCGGTCAACATAGTAACACTCCTCAAGTCCCTGCTTCCTCTTGGTGTGTACATAGACACTCTTGATCTTACCTCGGACCGACTGATTGTGTCGGCAACAGCCGGGGAAACCGATGGGTTTTCTCAATTTCTCACAAATCTTCAAGCGACCAAGCAATTTACTTCTGTCGATATCGGAGACATCAAAAAAAATCCACTCACAGGCATGGAGTTTACGGTCACAGCCATGATGGTCAAAAAATAACCATGACGTATGCCATATAATTACAAGACAGAACTTCATCGTTACAGGCGCTATTATCAATCTATTGAGCAGTTTGTCGCCAAACCGCAAACTCATGCATTTACCACGGCTATATTCTCATTTCTTGCGATATCACTATTCGGATGGTACGCCATTAGACCTACACTACAGACCATTCTCTATCTCCGAAGGGAGATTGACGATAACAAAAAAGTTAATCAACAGATGGAAGAAAAAATCGGAAAACTTATTGAAGCACAATCTTCCTATCAAAGTGCACAGGATGTTATCCCCTATATGACCCAGGCTCTCCCTGAAACATCGGATGTGTTGGCGGCTCTCGGACAAATTCGAAACATAGCGCTTATTCGGGGTGCATCAATTTCCGCAATCACGAGCTCGTCGGCGCCACTGCTCTCAAAAGAAAAATCAATCCCTAATAAACAGGCCGCGCTTGCCCGAGGGTTGCCAAATCGTATAGCAAAGTCTGTTCAATTATCAGTCAACCTTAAAGGAACCTACGAAATCCTGGAGGGTATCATCAAAGATATCGTTTCCATGCGCCGTCTTATCTCCATCGAATCGTTTAATATCACACTCGATAGTGAATCGGAAAAACAACTGGCATATGGTAGCGTACCACTCAAGCTTATATTAAAATTAAATGTCTACTATATAGACAGCGAATAGGAATACCATGGAAAACGACAGAGATCTTTTATTAGTGGCGGTATTCACATTTCTTACCGTATTTTTGTGGATTACCTTTGAGCTTATTAAAACAGTCAAAACAACGACAGTCGCGTCTCCTGTTCAACATATCGTCACTCCGTTAAGTGCATCAATCGACATTGACTTACTCACTAAACTCAAGGAACGGCCGACATACTAAAGAATTCATAATACAATGAATACAGACTCAAACATATCTATGCACCCGAGGACACCACGCATGCCAACTATCGTAGGGATACTCCTTGTTCTTAGCGTTATCGGCATCATCGCTTTTTTTGAGTGGTTTGAAAAACGGCCAACATCCGCGAGTGGATCAACCGTACCCATCAATATACAGCTAACCAACATTTCTGATACATCTTTTTCTGTTGTGTGGATCACGGGAGCCCCCGCGACCGGCATGGTGTCTATCACTTCCCCCAAACACACACCTATGACATATTTTGACGACCGGGATACGAATAAAAAACTCGTTCCCTATACCACCCATATGGTTACGATCCGCTCGCTCGCGCCGGCGACACAGTATTCTTTTCAACTCATATCCAATGGTAAATCTTTCGCAAGTAATGGCTCGCCCTATACGATAAGCACGGCATCCACAATAAGCGGTAACACGAGCGGTCTTGAACCCGCTTACGGCACGATCCACGACATGGGAGGCTCCCCGGTCGCAGGCGCAATCATCCTTATGACCATCGAGCAAGGCCAACTCCTTTCAACGATCACATCTCCGTCCGGATCGTGGCTTCTTTCTTTGGGATTTGCCCGAACAGCGTCGCTTGCTAAATATCTTGACGGTACAAACAGACTCACGGAAACGATCCGCGTGCTTTGGGGAGATCAGGAAGCGACTGCCATCACCGACACGCTCAATGACGCGCCGGTGCCAACGATGATCTTGGGTAAAACGTATGACTTTCGCAAACAACAAGCGATCAAACTCCTCGATGCCCCAACTGTCCTCGGAGACACAACAACAACAAAGCCTTCAACGGCTAACACGATTGGCCTTACCGCCCCTGCTCAAAACGCATCGCTTACGACCGCTCTTCCTCTCGTAACCGGTACGGGGTTATCCGGAAAAAAGGTCTCCGTAGTCCTGGGAATTACGAGTCCCGTAAGCGGTACCACCACAGTCGGAACGGACGGAATATGGAGATTTACTCCACCCACACCACTTCCCCCGGGAAAACAGAGTGTCACCGCAACAACTATTGATCAAAGAGGAAAACCCGTAGCATTTACCCACACCTTCACCATCCTTAAAAGCGGCACGCAGGTTTTAGGAGATGCTACTCCTTCGGCAACCCTGGCTCCGACGATCACTCCCGAGGCTACTCCCTCTGCATCACCTTCAGCTACGCCCACACCCCAGTTGGAAGGCGAACCTGTACCAACGAGTGGCACGACTCTACCAACGCTCCTCATTATTCTTCTTGGTGCAGGATTACTCACCAGCGGTTTTGTGATAAAGTGGAAGTATGCCTGATATTCTCAAATCCGCCCAAACTCAAATTGACGATTCCGCCCAACAAATCGGTGCCCCTGCCGCAGCACCTCCACCGGCTGATCCTGCGCTTAGTGATTTACATCTCCCGTATTCGTCGCGGAGGCAAAATGATCCCACTGACGATAAAAAAGTCGACCCTCCACAGGAGCCGGTACCGATATCGGTTGTTCCCCCCCCACCTGTTGCCAAAAAACATAGCAACAAATCTCTCCTCCTTGCCGTAATCCTGTTTCTCGTGGCAACTCTCCCTTTGGCCGTCTATTTCACCTCCCAACAAAGACAACTTAATGACCTGCGCGGGAGAGCGCAAGAAGGAGTGTATGGTCGCGGTTGTACCCCTGCCAGCGTCAGTCCTTTAGATACCGGAGGAAGAAGTTGCTGTGATGGAACTACATTACGAAATGGAATATGTGAAACCACTACTGATGGTCGCGGTTGCACTCCCGCAGGCGTCAGTCCGCTAGATACCGGAGGGAGAATTTGCTGTACCGGAACTTCATTACAAGGGGGAATTTGTACAACTACTACTCCAACCATTACACGAGGAACAACCCCTACAATCACCATCACAGTAACACCGGGCTCTTGTGGTAATGCAGGGCAAGCATGTTGTCCTTCAAATAGAACCGATGGCGGGAACATTTGTAACGGGAATCTCTTTTGCAACGGATCTACATGCCAAGAAACAGCACCTGCAAATCTCTGTCAGGGATTACAAGGCTCACAGGGCACAGCGGGTACTAAATGTAAAATCTACAGATGTGGCAGTAAGTGTAATAATGGAAACCAATGTAATCTGGGAGAAAGTATCGTGGACTGTGGCACAAGTCTTGGAGAGTGCGGTCAGATTGACTGGCTTGATACAAACAACAATTATTGTGGGGTAAAAGAACAAAACTGCGGTGGCTCGTGCGCCGGAACAACTACGACAACTACCGGCGGGACGACTACAACAACAGGCGGGACAACAACTACTACCACGAATAATCCGACCGCAACTCCTATTCCTACTCCCACGCCCACCCCAGTCCCGGGCGGTACTTGCGAGTTGATCAAGGTTTATGATGCCGCTGGCGCTGATATCACCCTGGCAGTCAGTAATGGCACGAAAAAACTGGCTCTCGGCGAACAAGTCATTATTGCCACATCCAAAGGCAATGCAACCAAAGCCCGATTCCGCATTCAGGGCATCGCGGACTGGACAGAAAACGACACATCCAAAACCACAGCAACCGAATATCGCTTAGGATTCACTATTCCATCAACACTCACACAAGCCCAGGGAACGTTTGAAGTAGAAGTCTACGTAAACGGCCAATGGAAATGAACGTATGCAATTTCTGAAAAAATATTGGCACATAACCATCGTGAGCGTGATGACGCTTGTGCTTGCGGTGCTTATGCTCATTACCACCCAAAAACTCAATCAAACAACACCGGTTGCGCCGACCGTACCCCAAGCAAAACCAAAAGCCTCTGAACCAGCCTGCCGGCTCACATTTTCCGTTGTACAACCGACGGCTACTCCGACGCCGACGCCTGGTCCTACTGCTACACCGACTCCTACTCCCACTCCCGGTCCGACGGCCACTCCGACGCCGACGCCTGGTCCTACTGCTACACCGACTCCTACTCCCACTCCCGGTCCGACGGCCACACCAGGCCCGACCGCTACTCCACGACCTACGGCAACTCCCAAACCTACGGCCACGCCAACACCGACCAAAACACCGACTCCGACACCTACCCCGCGGCTGATTGTCGAAGCGTCTCCTTCTGCCCAACCCATACCGAAAGTTCCGGTTGCCGGAGCGGGACCCACGATACTGGGAGCCTCCGTTATAGCCGGCGGTCTTCTGTTTCTTCTCCTTGGACTGCTGTTCTAGTTCTGCTAGTGTCATTCCCGCGAAAGCGGGAATCCAGGTTTTTGGATGGATCCCCGATCAGGTCGGGGATGACAAATACACTTACTCTAATTGGGTTTTTACGTATTCGTGGATTGCCGAATAGCTTTCTTTCGGCACAAGGGTGTAACGGCCGTACATCCAGAGCGGCGGCTCTACCAACAAATCAACAAATGATATTCGTTTTGTTTCCTTATATCCTATTCTCAGGATAGCTTTTCCCACGGTCGCAAGCTCGCCGATACGCATATCCGTTGTACTCGCCTGGTCAAACGCTTTAAACAAAAACGTCGCTCGTGACGGGGGCAACCATGTAGCAGGATTCTTCAATGTTTCCTGGAGGGCAACAAGTACTTCCTGCTGCCGTCTGCCGCGCGCAAAATCGCTTCCCTCGTCGCCCTCCGCGTGTCTACTTCGTATATAGGTTAATGCCGTCTCTCCATCCATATGCTGATCCCCTGATCTAAAAGAGACAGACTCATACCGGCAGAGAAATTTTGGGTCTCCGTCACAAAGATCATCTTCTTTCCCTGCTATGGGAAACTCTGCATCGATGAATGCCTGGGGAACACTGATATCTATACCGCCCACGATGTCAATGACGCTTTCAAACCCGGAAAAATCGATGAGAAAGACATAATGAATCGGCAGTCCAACCACATCCTCCACAATCACTTTCGCCAAGGTCAAACCTCCCCCTTGTTTCTTTTCCTCGCCATAGTGGTAAGCGCTATTGATCTTATCTTTCAGCGTATCGCTCCAGAGGTCGCGCGGCACGGATATCATCGCCATTTTTTTCTTTTTTGTATCCAAAGAAACCACGAGTATAGTATCAGTAAGATCCGCGCCTGCGTGAGTCCCGCCGCCGATGCCAAGGAGAAGAATGTTCGTCCGTCCGTCTTGAGATTTGAGGTCGACTCCCGTATTGACCAATAATCGAAAGACGGTCATCGGAGTCAATCCTGTTTCCCGCATAACCGATTGGCTCCAAAAAACCATCTTGGTGACGCCGAGGATCAATAAAAATAGCGCCACAAAAAAAAGAAACTTAAAAAGTCTTGGTACCAAAATCCGCTTTATCTTGGGTTGCATGCGTTTTTAATGAGGTTTGCAAACTTCTCCGGATCCAAACTCGCCCCTCCGGGTAACACGCCGTCAATAGCCTCTTGAGACACGAATGATGCAACATTTTCCTGAGTCACACTTCCACCGTAAATCACCACGGGAATATTGGTTTTAACTTTTATACCGCGGATGACCTCACCCGCATTTTCCGGTGTATCGCTTTTTCCGGTTCCGATTGCCCACATAGGCTCATAGGCCACTGCGTCCACACCGGGAGGTACGGTTGTTTCTTTATCCGGAACACAGTAGATGATATGAAGTCCCGCTGATTTGGCTTGATCGACTTTCTGAGCAAGAATCTCATCGGTTTCTCCGAAATATTTCCGTCTTTCTGAGTGCCCGATGATCACCCAATCGGAAAGCTCTTTGATTTGCCGGGCGCTTACTTCTCCGGTATAGGCTCCGTCAGGAAAGGGTGACACATCCTGCGCTCCGAGCTCAATCGGAAGCTGCAGCCTATCAATCTCCTGTTTTAATGGATAAAGAAGCGTAAACGGCACACACAAAACAACCGTCGCGTTTTCCCATTTAGCATTTAGCATTTGGCATTTAGCATTCCATTCAAGAAGCCACGCGATTGCTTCTTGAACGGTCTTATTGCTCTTCCAGTTACCGGCAATGAGAAGCTTTTTCATTATGGTAGTATTATATGTTATGTCCGATACCCTCCTCAATGACTTAAACGAGAGCCAACAAAAAGCAGTCATGCACACCGAAGGTCCGGTGCTTATTCTCGCCGGCGCAGGAAGCGGGAAAACGCGCGTCCTTACCTACCGCGCCTCCTACCTCATCGCCCAAAAACGCATTTCTCCCCACGCGATCCTCATGCTTACTTTCACGAATAAAGCAGCAGACGCAATGAAAGAAAGAATTGGGAAACTTATTACAAGCACAACACTTCCATTTGCCGGAACATTTCATTCATTCTGTGTGAGAGTTCTCCGGCGCGACGGAAAAGAAATCGGGATATCCCCCAATTTCCTCATCTATGACAGCGATGATCAGCTCGACGTGGTCAAAGGCATCATGAAAGCTCTGGATATTTCTACGAAAAGCGTGAATCCCGGCGCCGTTCTCCACACTATTTCCCAGGCAAAAAACGAGCTCATCACCGCAACCGAATATCCCCAATACGCCCGCGGTTACTTCCAAGAGACCGTCGCAAGCGTGTACCTCGCGTACCAAAAGCTTCTTCACAATAATGAAGCCCTGGACTTTGATGACCGTCTCATGCGTACTG
>JBBTUC010000063.1:0-1555 GCA_038078675.1 Patescibacteria group bacterium | reverse complement strand
CCACACGGACGATTTTACGTCCATAGGATTTTAAGTCCTACGTGTATACCAGTTTTCTGGCGAAGCCAGATCCTGCTCCGCAGGACACCACCTCAGCTCTTATTAAACGTATAGTGCCGAGGGTGGGGATCGAACCCACACGGACGATTTTACGTCCATAGGATTTTAAGTCCTACGTGTATACCAGTTTCACCACCCCGGCAAAATTATACTCTTTCTACGCTATATTTTATTTGTATTCTTAAATCTTCTTTTGCGCGATGATTCCTTTTAAGCTGCGCTTCTCTTCTTGTCGCGTCAAGTTTCGTTACATATGCCTCATAATAAACAAGCTTCCAAGGTCTATATCCTTTTGTCGCCTTTACGAGGCCATTATTATGGCCATTGAGTCTTTTTTTGAGATCTTCACTATATCCAATATAGATATCCCCATTATGCTCACTAAGTAAAGTATATACGTAAAACATGTTACCTCGGTTCTTCATAGGTATTGTACCAAATTTGAACCTAAAAGTTGACAAGGATAAAAATACCTGCCTTACTAATTCATATAGAATGTAACATATGCATAAAATAAAACGAACAAAAAAATTTACTATTGCTATCCTCTACCATTATGTCCCCAAAGAAATTACGGATAAATATTTTAGCCGCGAGCATGCGCTTGTCGATAATCAAACGGATGATATAGTTGCGTACATGCGGCGACTTTTCCGTCGTCGCGGATATGTCGTTCAAATTATTAGGGTAGAACCGGATGATTTATCGGGATTAAAAAAATTAAAAGCAGATTTTGTTTTTAACCTTGTCGACAGTAAAAAAATGGAGCTTCAGATCGCACGTATTCTTGAACGGCTTCGTATTCCCTATTCCGGATCGTCCTTTCATGCAATTCAAACGAGTAATAATAAGATTAAAACAAAGCACGTATTTGAGAAAAACGGTCTTCCAACGCCATCATTTACGATTATCCGTCTGGGAGACCGTATTTCCCGGAGTATGATACCGGGGAAGTTTCCGCTCATCGTCAAACCCGCATTTGAACATTGCAGTATCGGCATTACGGACAATTCCGTCGTGACCAGTTACGAGCAGTTTAAACGTACCGTGCAACACCTGCGGAGGAAACATCATCAGTCTTTGATCGTTGAGGAGTTTATCCCGGGTAAGGAACTTCAGGTGACGGTCCTGGAAACGCCAAATAAGACGCTCGCCCTCCCAATAGCGGAGATCGCATTCCGCTCAAAGGGTATCAATAAATGGAATATCTATGGCTTTGATGAGAAATGGAGCAAACACTTACCCGTCTATAAAAATTGTCACTTTATCTCGCCGCCGAAACAGCTTCGGGAAGATGTGGATACGCAAATAAAAAAAGATTCTATCCGCGCTTTTTATGCATTGGGACTCCGGGATTATGCCCGGTTTGATCTGCGGTACAATCCAAAAGTCCGGAGATGGTATTTTTTAGAAGCCAATGCCAACGCAGGGTTTGATCCTGATCCCCGCGATGCGATGACGGCGTCCATCAAAGCCCACGGCATGACTCTTGACG
>JBBTUC010000062.1:0-4063 GCA_038078675.1 Patescibacteria group bacterium | reverse complement strand
TATGTTTTTCGAACTATCATTGAGCCGGATGATCCAAAGGGTTATCACGGATTTGTGCCGCTTCTTTCAGGTGTACATACTTGTGGTGATACACCCGCAGAAGTAACACGGAATCTTCGCGATGCGATCAAGTGTCATATTCAGGGACTTCTGAAAGACAATTGTCCTATTCCCCAAGAAGGAGACGCACTTGAGGCGATACAAATTTTTGAAGAAAACGATCTCCGTGTAGCCTATGCCTAAATTGCCCGTATTGAAGGCGAGAGAATTTTTACGGTTCGTGCAAAAAGAGGGTTTTATCAAGCATCATCAGGCAGGCAGCCACATGCAATTGAAGCACGCAGATGGTAGGCGTATTACCATTCCCTACCACCCCAGTCAAGAGCTACGACGAGGAACGCTCCGCGGCATTATTTCTGATATGGATCTGACGGTTGAGGAATTCATCGAGCGCCTCAAAAAGGCAAAATAAGGGCCCCGGCAACGGGGTCTTTTTTTTGAGGCGTTTTTTGACATACGCCGGGAAACGTGGTAAAAAAGAGGCATATGGCAAACGGGAAACAGGTAACGGTTCAGCTTGACAGTGAGGCAATTACGGCCATTCAGAAAGATTTGGCTCTTTTTTCGTATGCTGCAGAGTCGCTGCGCAAAAAACTCGCCCGTCTCCTTCCTGCTCCCTACGGTAGTGATGTGTGGTGGGGGCAGAGCATCGAGCGATCAAAAAAAGACGTCGCTGCAGGGAAGTACAAAGCATTTGATTCAACAAAAGACTTCGTCCGGTATCTCGACTCGATTGCCCCATGAAAATTATCTTTTCGCATGATGCGGAAAAGGCGTTTTTGAAGCTTCCCTCCTCTATCCAAAAGAAAGTAAAGAAACAGTTTTTGTTATTGGAACGGGATTTTTTCTATCCGTCGTTGTACACAAAGAAGATGTCCGGCATTCCCAACGAGTGGGAAATACGTATCGATCGGCACCACCGCGCGTGTTTTCGTAGAGACGGCGACACGCTGACAGTCGACGCTCTTGGCCCCCATGATACGGGTTTAGGGAAAAAGTGAGTAGCCCGCCCCTCCGATTCGGAGGGGTCTTTTTTTGAGACTAATCGTTTTTGACAAACCATGAGAAAATTGGTATAACGATATCATATGAACGGTAAAACATTGACACGGGACACTGCCTATCTTTCATTTCTTGATGACCTTGCGCAGTTAGGCGAGGTGGCTATTCGTGTGCGTGAAAAACTCTTATTGCTTGCTCCAGCCAAAGAAGGATCATATCTTCGTCTCGTGCAAGAAACCACACGAGCGATAGAAGAATCCAAAACTGGTAAAGGATTGGTATTTGCAAGTGCGCAGGAAGCTATAGAAGATTTACACCGATTACAGAAAGAATATGCGCGTAAAAAGACTGCCACGATTTGACGGGGCATATCTCAAACTATCTCCAACGATCCAGAAAAAAGTTGAGAAAACTATAGTGCTTTTGGTTTCTGATCTCAAATATCCGTCACTGCGTGTAAAAAAGATGCAAGGCGTTGCTGCCTATGAAGCACGGGTGGATATCCACTACCGACTGACGTTTAGTATTGTGGCTGATGTGCTTGAACTCTATACAGTAGGCATGCACGACACAGGGTTAGGGAAGAAGTGAGCGAAAAGACCCTCCGAATCGGAGGGGTCTTTTTTTGACCCGGCGGAAGCGATCGGATACACTGTATCTATGACAAAACAGCTCCAACAAGAAATAGACAAGATTGTCCATGAGATCGTCACCAAATATCAGCCGGAGAAGGTGATCCTTTTTGGATCTGCTGCTCGTGGAGACGTGACGGAAGACAGTGATTTTGATTTTTTTATTATTAAATCAAACGTTCCTCATTTAGGCCGCGATCGTTACTATGACCTTATGAAAGTCATAGAGTATCATCATGCGAGTGATTTCCTCATTTGTACACCACAAGAAGTATCCGCACGTTTGGCAATGGGTGACCCTTTTATATCATCTATCATGACAGAAGGGAGGGTGCTTCATGGTTGATTCACGCATTGTGGCTGAATGGGTAGGGAAGGCTGAAGAAGACTATTTATTTACAGAAAAATTGATTGGCAAGGAAGATGCGATACTCATCAGAGGATGCGCTTGTCGCTTTTGCCGCAGCAGGAAGAATACGGGAGTTTATAAAAACGAAGCTTTCGCGATAAAGGCCCCGGCAACGGGGTCTTTTTTTGACTTGACCCGAGCACCATTCGATGGTGCTGGGTTGACGGAAGACGGAGTAAGTGATACTATAGGTCAGGTTTAGATTATGACAGCATTTGTAGAATTATCCGGAGCGTTACCTGATTTAGCTACGAGCGGGGTCGGATTTGCTGGTTGGTCTTCTGGTACACCAACGGAGTTTGAACGGCCAGGCGATCTGACCCATATAAAAGTTGAGACGCCCGCGCTTGCCTTCGATACCCCGGATTTGACGGCTATTTCTTATTCCCCTCAGCCTCTCGTTGAGCTTGAAAAACCAATTGTTTACCCTCCCCGCGTCATTGACGCTCTGCTACCCCCGGGCATGACTGAGCAGCAGTTTTTAGCGGGATTCAATGCGGCTGTAGGAAATAAGTACGGCATCTCCATGGCCGCCTTTGATGCGGTGTGGGGCGATGATAAAAGGTCGGTGAATATTCTTCCTCCTCAGCGCGACAACATCATATCTGCGCTGATTTCGCAAGAACGGCCCTCCAGACAACCTGCCATGTGGCATAAAGAAGTTGCAGAGAAAGCATATCAACGGTTGGCGCGGGAGACTGGCTATACTGCTGATGATATACGCGCGATGAATCTGGGGGACAACATTTATGGAGAAATTCACCGAGACATGCATTTGAGAAAATTATGGGAGAAAGCAGAGCGCCATGAACGACATCGCGCAGACGCAAGAGAAAAACAAGCAAAAGCGAATCAGAATAGGGCCGATGAACAGTACGCAGCCAATTATGCAAGCAACATGTATGAACCGATACAGACAGCCCGTGAAAAGGCGATGGCAGCAAATGATGCAAAAGCCGAGCATGTTTCATATACAAATGGTCGTCCCACAAACAATGTTGACTTTGAAGGATATGCACAGCATGTTGACGTTAATGGAAAAACTTTAACAGCAATTCATCAAGCATATGATCCGCGTGCAGCACAGGATCTGGCACAAAAAGCAGAAGAGGCAATTGAAGCTGCTATTCTTGCACAGAATGACTTGACCAGAGCCAAAACAGACGGAGATCCAGGGGCAGCGTATTTGATGGCAGGTATGCCACTCTCAGCGATAGCATATAAAGGAGGGCGTATAGGGAAGGCCCTGGCTATGTTAATCGCTGGTGGTTCCGTGCTCACTGCGTGTGGCGGCGCACCAGCATTAGAAAATCCGACTGTCCATCCGCCCACTCCCCCTCCTGAACCAACACATATACCGCCGACACTGATCGATGCGCCAGCTGCGCCGGAGAGCTACGTGGGCTACAACCCAGTGGATCTGGTGGAAGCGCCTGGTGTTCTTCCTGGCGCGGGGGGGCAAGAGGGTTCACAGATTCCGGTCAAGATGACTGACCCTCTTCATGAAAGACTCCTTGCCCAGGGTTGGGCGCCGGTGTATGATTCCGCTACAAAAAATTATGCGCTCATCGGCGGTACAGCCGCAGACAATAGTGTGACGTGCTTCTCAACCACGCGCGACCAAATGTTCGGTCCCCGTCCTGATCTTGATATCCATCCGCTTCGTGGTGTTGAAAGTGGTGTAGCCATATTCACCGATCCGTCCGGTACCGTTGCAGAACAAACGGTCATGAACGTATCTCTCGTAGGTGCGCCGGAAGGGGCTACCTGCATACAGGCGATCAATAATAATTCCCAAAGCTCTGAATACACTCTACTCAAATTGCTTCTTATTGGTCCTAACGGAGATGTGTTGGGGGCAATCCCGACATTTTCCGGTGACGATCGCGTGGTGGTGCAATGGTCAGAAACAGATGGTCCACAGCTTTTTGTCAACGGGAACAAAACATGGTTTGAATCT
>JBBTUC010000061.1:0-7786 GCA_038078675.1 Patescibacteria group bacterium | reverse complement strand
GTTTTTGTTCAAGAAGTGGCTTTGTAGCAAGCTCCTTATTGATCTCTAGCGCTAACTCCCAGTCAGTGCTAAGCACCTTGTTATGGTAGTTAGTAATATCAATATCGGTGTAAGCATTCTGGAGTCCCCCAACGCGCTCGATGATGTTGACGTCCTCTGTGGTCGGATACTTTTTCGTGCCTTTGAATACCATATGCTCTAGAAAATGCGAAACGCCATTAATGGCTGGAGTTTCGTACCTACTCCCCACCCCCACCATCACGGCAGTCGCCACACTATTGACTCCCTCCATGGGAACGAGAATCAGCCGGAGTCCATTGGAAAGCGTATGTTTTTCGTAGGGAAGCTTTGTCATGAGGATTTAATAGTACCAAAACTTACGAGAAGAAGCGAGAGGGCGATACCGCTTCAACAATCTCACGCTTCACTTTGGCATATCTGTGCGTCGAAAGGGCGAGCTCCGGTATTTCCTGTGATTCTGACAAAAAATCCACTAAAATATCACGTGACGCTTCGAGATGATATCGCGTAATCAGAGCGCTAACCACTGCTGCATCAATCAAAGAGGAAAGAAATAAAGAGAGAATATCTAAAAAGTCCTTGCGTCCCTTGGGGGTTCGACCGCGCTCTCCCAAAACATAGAGCTTGAGCGCGCACAGATAATCAGGATCAACGACCGTAAACCCTTCCACCACGCGCGTCTTGCCCATGAGATCCTCAACAGGAATGCCGATCTTGGAGTAGTGCGGCAGGTAGATGTCTATTTCGACCTCATCATTGGCGGCTTGATATTTCTTTAGGCGGTCGTTTTTACTCAAATCATACAGCTTGGTTAAAACCGGCAGCGTATCGTAATCAACGATAATATCAATGTCTTTACTCTTGAGCGTTTTGGCGTATATGTAGGTCGCCCAGCCACCAATCAGCGTAAAATCAAGCCGCCGCCGCAAGTTTTGCAATTCTTTCCAGCTTTTTTCAGTGACAAGATTATGATAATAGTCCATTAATTTTCTCCTCCAGGGCCCGGATAAAATCCGCCGCGAACCAATCCGCCATATTCCAAATATCCACGAATGTATTGGGCAGGCTGGTGGTTCCGCCCGGGTACCTCTCACTGTACTCTTTTATATTTGGCAGGCTCAAGACAAAAATGTTATCGGGATAGTTGTGATTTGGGGGAAACCTTCTTCTGAAATCTTCCGGGTCTTGGTAATAATAGTAAATTTTGTCATAATCCGCCGGCGCGGTTCCCAATATATGTTTAGCCGCGGTATAGCCGCCGTAGATTCCTTCAGCCGGAAGTTCTCCCTGAGCCTTCAGAATCGGCCCTTCGTAGTAGGTGCTGTAGCGGATATTGTTTGAGAGATTTCTGACGCTCGCCCAATACAAAAGAAGCTTCATGAAGTGTTCAAGCACAAAAAACTTCGACTCTTTGCGGATAGCCCCGATCCGTGTCGGTACGGCAAGCGCGTGGTGCACCGTGCTTAACGAATACGAAAAACGCAGAGCCAACTCTTGCTGGGTGAACTTGAACTGCTTATGCTCAAGCGCTTCATACAAGACATGATGCCATATTGTTTCGATTTTCTTCATGGTAAATGTATTGTATTTCGATGATTATCGAAAGTCAAGTCCCTTTTTCCTCTTTACACTTTCCACTCTCCACTCTACACTAATTATATATGACTCCTGATGATATCCGCCAACAGATAGAGCTGAAAGTCGTCGAATTTCTGCGGAAAGTCGTGACGGAAGGCACGATGACCGAAGAGCGGAGCCAAGCGATAGCCAAGCTTGTCCTGACGCATCTCACGCCGGGCATGAGCTGGGCACAGCTCTACAAAGCAATTCCCAAACTCGACGATGCGAGCCAGGAGATCTCCCCCATCATCGTCCCCTATCTCCGGGAGTATGAAGACCGGATCGCCCAGGCTGCGGAAAAAACCGTCAGGGAGTATATCCACCTCGGGAAGTACGATGCAGCGATTAATCTCGCCAAAAAAGTCATCAATCAGGAAGTGGACCTCGTCTGGACTGCGTCAGCCAAGCCGACGACAAAACCCTCTTGACACCCAAAAGTAACATATGTTAGTATGTTGCTGATATGCAAAAAATCCCCATGCAGGTATATATCGATCAGGAATCCGTAGAATTTTACAAAGACTACGCAGCCAGACATGCCATGTCTTTTGCCGCAGCAGTTCGTGAAGCACTCAGAGACAAGCAGGAATCTCTCCGTCGCACTCCCCTGCCTAAAAAATCCACACACCCGATTGTCGCGGCGATAACCAAGGCGCAAGAATCTCTTGCAGGATTGCTCTTCCACACTCCAAATAAAAGAGATGACGAGCTTCTCTATGGCTAATCGAATCCTCGTTGATGCCAACGTGATTGTCGCGGCCGTATTACCCCGCGATCCGCACCACAAAAAAGCCGCGGAAGTGCTACGCAACTACTCTCGAAACCAAACAGAATTTATCACCAACGAGTATATCCATTCCGAAACGCTCACGATCACCCTTATGCGCGGCAAATCGATGGAAGCAGTGTATTTGCTCGATACTCAATTCTTTGTGCCCGAAACAATCACTGTCTTCCCTCTCCCTGTATTATGGCAAAATGACATCATGCATGTTTTTATCTCTCAAAAAAAATATAAAGGAGAGTATCTCTCGTATCCCGACGCGAGCCTCATCATCCAGGCGCGGAAACTTCGGATATCCACGATCCTTACATTTGACACGACCTTTGAGCAGTTTAAGGGCGAATTTGATTTACCTTGTTTGTCAAAATAACAAACACACATTATGAACGAAACCCATGAGTCGCCTGCTCCCCGTGTCCGTTTCATCGGACTTCCCATCGACACCAAACAGGAAAACCTAGTACAAACACGTCTGGGTGAAACCATTTTGGAGGAACAGGCACGCCTAAGAGAAAAAGAAGTAAAGACCTACCATCCGGCCTACCTTACCCCTGAGGAACTTGATATCCTTAGGCAAGCAGAGCAACACATACACACGAGCCTTGCCCACAAGATGGAGCGGCTCGGCGTGTCCCCGCACTCCCGCACCCGCGTTCCCGATGCGTCCTACGTCCGCTCCCCGATCAAAAAAAAAGGCAAACCTGATGCTGCCGGGGGTGCATATACCGCGTTTGGTTTTCCCCTCGTGGTGATCGATAACGCAAAAGATCTGCTTAAAGCAAGCATTACCGCTGCCCATGAGCTAAGCCATCTGGCCACACAGCGGGAAATCTGGACATACTGGGAGGAACAAGGGGATAAGCCGCATATCACCGCAGCAGTCGCAAAATTGGGCGCCGAGACTGTAGCCAACAGGGAACGCCTCGGCGAAGGCATAGAAAACGGGCTCGCCATCTTGGATAGCGTGGATATATACAACACGACGCTCCGATCGCTCTTTCCCAAAGAAGCACAACGGAGGAAAGAGGCGCTCGCTTCAAAAGAAATACAACGTCAGATACAGCAGCTGGACCGTTCAGTATTTGGCCCGGTGAATCGCTCACGGATTGAGCCGTTTCTCGAGTTTTACGCCATGCCACTCTCCGGGACACGCGCCATAATCCACGAAAAACTCTGGCACAATGCCCGGCTCGTCGAAGAGCTATGCCGCACGATTGCTTTTTCAACGCTCCAACCTTCCAGTGTCCCATCAATTCCGCCGCAACAGCGTATTGATCTCGGAAGAGCGCTACTGGACAAAGATAGATTCACGGGACATCATGACGGCCTACGGGAGATCGTGCGGATCTTTGGCCCGAAAGACGCGCTTTCCATTCTCCGGTTAAAAGACGACGGTAAAAACCTTGATCGGGCCATGAAATTGATCCGTGCCAAGCAGCGCGAGTTAGGAATGCAGTAAAGACACCATGTACATTACAAATGACGGTCGCGGGTTGCAACCTACAAGGGTTGATATCGTTTGGTCACTTCATCGCCCAGGACGTGGATCTCGTCTGGTCTGGCGGAGCCAGATCCAGATCCGCAGGACAAGCGTCAGCGAAACCAACGTCTCCAAACTAGCTGGCTGGTAACCGTTCACGAGTTGGCAAAACACTTGTCATCGCGAGGCTACGAAGTAGCCGTGGCGATCTCACAGTGGTATGAGATTGCTTCGCTTTGCTCGCAATGACAATCCCTTGCTAAACCCTGAACGGTTACGCTGGCTGGCATTGACTACTGGATGTTGCCTGCTACACTATACTCACCATGAAACTCTATAAATTCACCACAGTGTTTATCCCTGAAGCGGGAGAGGATGGCTATACCGTATCTGTTCCTGCTTTTCCGGAAATTGCAACCTGCGGCGATTCCGTTGAGGAAGCACGGTTCATGGCGCAGGACGCCCTAGAACTTGTCGTGTTGTCACGACTAGAGGAAGGAGAGTCGATACCCGCCGATATGAAACCGACACGCGTCCCAAAAAGTGCAACGGTTGAAGAAATGCTCGTGTCGGTGGCACACGAGGTTTCCTCAACGCCCTTTACCCCCGATGTCAAAGCTGCCTTCGCTTAAATCACTTGAGGTTCTTTCCATCCTTTTTGCTCACGGATTTGAGAAGGTGCGTACGAGCGGTAGCTATATCCGTCTTCGCAAAGACCATCGATACGTGACTGTGCCATACCATACAGGCAAGACTATCCCTGCTGGTACGCTCCGATCTATTCTCCGGCAAGCCGAATTGACGCCGGAGCAATTCCTTTCCAAACGATAAACCATTATCTTGCTTGACCCCTATTACAGAATCATGATATGATTCTGTAATCATGAGACAACTGATCGCTGACGAAAAATTTACGAATATCCAGCGCGCACAAGCCGGATTAACGCGACTGTTTGAGGAAGCAAGGAAATCCATGAGCTTTTTCCGTGTTATGAAGGGCGATAAACCCCTGGGGGTCCTCGTCCCGAATGAAATGTGGGAGGATTTTGTAGAGGACATGGAAGCTCTCTCTTCTCCCCGGTATCTGGCGGGTATTGCTAAAGCCAGACGGGAAAAAGGCGGCATCACCATGGAACAACTCAAAAAAGAATTGAAGATTACCGCGTGACCTTTGATGTACACGAACAAATGATTATTATTCTTGCCATCGGAAACCGAAAAGAAATCTACAAGAAATAAATTATTTCATATCCGTTCTACGTTGTTTTTTGACGCCTTTTGGCACAGTCTGCACCGTTTTTGCAACCGGCTGTTATGCACATTGCGTCTATAAGCTCATCGGTGACTCTTCTATCTGCGGCATTATCTGATCCATGTGCTCCCTTTCCCAAATCCGGATCGTCAATGACGATAGCCGTCACCGGAAGCTCATCGTCAGGATCAACCATGCTGGGACGATAGTCAATCGCGACCGAGCTACAAGTGACAGCCCTATCTCCCTGGCATGTGTGAACGAAAGTATACACCACCTCGATCTTTTCCACAGCGTTGGGACGGTTCACAAGGGCTTGGATAACAGCCGGAACCTCTGCGTTTTTCATAAAATCTCCTTAAAGCTACGTCATTATTATATTAATAGTAAATCGTGCTCCGGGTGGTCTTTGTTGTTTGTTTAAAAAATCAACAGGTGTCCACCCGGAGTAAATAGGTTCAGTTGAGATTAGGGATAGCGGATGACGATGCGGTCAGGAATGAATTGCCAATTACGCTGCATGCGCAAAATCTTCTGACCATCATCATGGGTAATGCCTCCTTCATACATAATTGGTTTGATTGCACGAACCCAATGGAAGCACTCCACTAATGCTTCCGAAGGGAGCGGCGTTAAGTACATTGTCCATTTGTCGCCACCCTCCAGCCGCGCAAGACATTCGTACCACTTGGTATCTTTATTGAAATATTCTTCGAACATAAAGATATTGCCATCAGAAGACGCAAGCATATCCAAGTTACCACTACTATAATAGTAGTTACTATACGCCTCCGAGATCAAATCCCCATCTTTCACCCAGTATGGACCGGCTTCTTGGAATTTTCCAAGCACTAAACTGTTCCATACAACCGATGATAAGACGAGAACGACCATCACGATTAGAAACGACTTTACGAACTTCACAAACTTAGAGTTACGGGTGTTCATTGTGTCCTCCTTATGGACATTCCCAAAGTTAGATATCGTTTATGGGTTTATGTGTGTACTACTCCCCAAAGAGAAATCCTTCTCTCCGGAGTGCAGTACACACGCCCCTCTCAATTGATCTTTCTTCCATCGCATGCTAAAGTTATTGATTATATGCGACCGTTGCAAAAGTTATCTCTTGAACAACGAAGGGTGCTCGTCGATATCTTCGTAACCACGTCGCAGGTTACATTTGGCATCGCTTGGGCAACACTCCTCTTTCCGCCGCTTGACGCAGTGAAAGGGCTTGCTATACTGGTGTCAGTCTTAGCAACCATTATCCTTTGGTACTTCGCTTTCTACGTGACAAAAGTAAAAAACTATGAATATGCAATGGGTTATTGTCTTACCATTCGTTTTAACCTTGGGACTGGTACTTTTTGGAGCCTACATTACCTTTTTCACTGATTTTGAAGAAAAAAAAGGTAAAAAGCGCGCCAGCCGTTAGCTATAGCGTCCTCCGAACACCATCTCGTTTTCACCATTTCAACTGAACCTTGTTAAAGAGCGATGCGCCGGTTTTGGGAGTCGCAATTTGACTCCGGAACCGACAATCACAACTTTTCTAAATTCTCGCTTTCGTAAAATACGAAACATCAATCACATCGGTTAATTTTTGACCCATTCTTTCCAATTCAGAAACGAGTGCCGGACTGGAGCCCACTGCCTCACGTTGACGTTCAATAATCCTCAAATCTAGACTCCCTCTTTCTTTTTCGTACTTATCAGAACGATATCCTTCAGTCTTGTAAAAACTTTCCCCGGTCACCGCTTCAATTTCATCGTCCAAATCCTGAGCGAGAATCCATCCTTCGCGATCCAAATCTGCCGTCAACGGCTTCAGCTCCAAAATCTGTTGAGCATTGTTAGACAAAGAAATTCCACCATATTTTCCCGCGGGAAGCGTACACGGTGTATAAAAAGCCCCCGGGTCTTTTCCTGCCATTCGCACTTGGGCTACCACAGGAATCTCGTAGCCTACCAGGACCTCCCGAAGGCACCCTTGTACCGGCTGTTGACGCTCCCAATCAGGGGGAAGCGAAAACGTATTTGTTGTATCAAGAAAAGCTAATGCTGTAACTGATTCAATAATCATAAATTCTCACCTCCCTTAGAAAGCGTTGACGAACCCGCCCTACCGGCGGAGAGTCTTACGCTTACTTAGGCCCTCCTAAGGCCGCTCTTCGAGCCGCGCCCCGCCGCGGCGGGGGTAAGGCGAGAAGGAAGGCCAGGAGGGCAATCACTATCTCTTTCCCAATCCCGATTTTTTGATCCGGACTCTGAAAGAAATCCTGGAGGTCAACGCAATGTGCAAATCGCACAAATACATTGACCCCCAGGTCCCTACTGCTGCTATGACTTTTCTCCGATCTTATAGGCGGAAATGAAGCCCAAAATGGCTAAAATCACCAAAATGAGCTCTTGCCACCACTGAAACGCGAACCCGACGGGCTGGATTGTGATCTCGTAGCCGAACTGGTCGCCAAGGATCGTCGCTTCGACGATAACGTTGCCTTTGGGGCTCGCGCCGGAACTCCAGCGATTTCCTAAGGAATTTCCGGGGTAGTATTCCAATCCCCAGAGGTAATCGCCGGCGGTGAGCGTCACTTTTCGGCCCTTGATCAGGCCGGTTTGCGCCAAA
>JBBTUC010000060.1:0-3747 GCA_038078675.1 Patescibacteria group bacterium | reverse complement strand
CAATATATTAGGATTTTCGCCTAATTAACTCAAGCCGCAACAGTCAATTCTTCTTGTGTTTTGGCATTCATATCTTTAAGTTTTACGACCCCGCGTTGAGCCTCATCAGGACCCTGAATTACAACGTATGGGATGCCTTTGCGATCTGCGTACTTGAGCTGTTTATCCAGTTTTACCGGTTCCGGATACGTTTCGGCGTTTACCCCGGCGTTTCTCAATACAGCTGTTGTCACAGCGGAATTTTTGGTGAATGTAGGGTCGAAAACCGTGAGGAGAATTTGCGTTGTGGTCGAGGACTCAGGAAGTAGCGAAAGCTCGTTAAGCGCTTCCACGATGCGATCAAAGCCAAAAGCAATGCCGACTGCGGGGACATCGCTTCCGATAAAAGTTCCGATAAGTTTGTCGTATCTGCCGCCTCCGGCAAGTGATCCCGCACTGTATGCGGGAATTTTCACTTCAAAGATGGAACTCGTGTAGTAGTCCAGGCCCCGGGCGAGAAATGGAGAAAATTGAACATCTTTCCCTTGGGTAAATCCGTAGGATTCAAGGGTTGAAAAAATTTGAGACAGTTTCTCCGTTGGCTTGCTTTCCCCGAGTTTTGTGAGAATATCATCTGCTTTGTCTCGGCCGGCGGCGCTTAACTGCCTGATCACCTCACCCCTGCCGATTTTTTCAAGCTTATCAATGATGATGATTTCTTTTTTTGTAAGGTTGAGGTTGTCAAAGAGCGTGCGATCATTGACGAGCACCATAGTGTCCGTAAAGCCTAATTGCCCAAACGCGGTAAGCGAACAAGCGATGATTTCCGCATCTGCCAGGGCGGAGACAGTGCCGACCGTATCAATGTCACACTGGAGAAACTCCCGGAACCGGCCTTTTTGCGTATTTTCCGCCCGCCAGACGGGTTGGATTTGGTAGCGCTTAAAGGGAAAAGGAAGGTCATTTTGATATTGTGCAATCACACGCGCAAGCGGCACGGTTTGATCGTAGCGAAGACCAACCGATCTCCCGCCATTATCTTCAAAAAGATACAGGAGCTTATCCGCCTCATCGCCGTATTTTCCCAGAAGCGTTTCGGCGTATTCTAAAGCTGGAGTTTCCAGCGGATCAAATCCGTATCTTTCAAAAACGCGTCTAATTTTATCAATGACATACTGCCGCTTGAGTGCGTCTTTAGGCAAGAAATCCCGAAAGCCTTTGAGTGTTTGTGGTGTGATCATAGGATAATCATTTCTTTATTAGATTTTGACACTATTTCAATTCCGTCTTCCTTCAAGAGTATCAAATCCTCGAGGCGTACGCCATACTGTCCTTCGATATATATCCCAGGTTCGACGGTGATAACCATATTGGGCTTGAGTATCTGATCTTTTTTAACTGTTAATCGCGGGGCTTCATGAATATCTAGGCCCACCCCGTGCCCGTGGGAGTGGGGGTAGGTAGGGAAGCCCGTGTTCTGGATGACCTTTCGCGCAATTTTGTCAGCTCTAGATGTGACAGGGCCAGGCCCTGTCAGATACCCAAGCGCCTTTTGTTGTGCCGTGAGTACCGTCTCATATGCTCGCTTCCACTCATCCTCGGGTTTCCCGACGAAGACCGTTCTCGTCATGTCGCTGCAATACCCGTTCACCCTCGCCCCAAAATCCACAAGAATTATATCTGAAGTCCTAAGTCCTACGTCCGAAGTCTTATAATGTGGTTGACTGGTATTTTTTCCAAATGCGACGATGGGGGAGAAGGCGAGTTGTGCGCTCCGCGCGCGGATAAACGCCTCGATTTCCCAAGCGATTTCTGATTCGTTGATACCTGGTTTTATTTTTTTTAGTATAAATTCAAAACATTCATCAGTAATTTTTGCAGCCTTCCGGATATTTTCAATTTCATCTTCCCGTTTAATCATCCGTAATTCTTCAACCCGGCCTTGCGTCGGCACAAGCATCACATTTTTATGCACCTCCATAATTTTGTGATACTCGGCAACCGTGAGGTTGTTTTCTTCAAAGCCAAGACGATTGACAGGGCCTGGCCCTGTCAGAGCTTCGGCGAGTTTTCTCGCAAACGGCTCTTCTCGAGAAATTTCAACGACGGTTACACCTTTGAGTGTCTTGGTTTTTTCGCGATAAAGAGAGTTCGTGAAAAGAAATGTTTGTTTTTTTGTCAACAAAACATATGCTTCTCTCTCCTCCGGCGCGCTGCCCTCAAATCCAGTTACATACCGGATATTCGTCGGATTGGTGATGAGGAGGGAATTGATGGAATTAAGGAGTTTTTGAACCATAGACTGATTATATCGCATCAAATTGCGATGAGTTCTTGAGGGTTGTCCACGAGCATCTTCGTAAGTTCCCCAAGAGAAATACCCTCACGGGCTAAAAGTTGACTAAATGTTTTCAGTGCTATTGACGGAGAAGGACTAAATGTTTGTCCAACATCTGAACTCATGATGCAGTTTTGGTATCCCACGGCTTTTATTTGTGACGCGATTTCAGAGATAGGAATGTTGTCTATCGAATACATGGAAAAACAGTGTTCGATTTTTGCTCCATAGGTCGTCAAGTGCTTTTGAACAGCAATGGGCATGGCGATTTTCTGATAGATAGGATGTGTCACAATGATTTTTTTGATACCTAACGCGTTTGCTGCTTTTACCAGCTTTAATGATTCCTGCCATGAGATGTGTCCTGTTGCTAAAATGGCCCCAGCTTGTTTGATAGCCTTGAGAACGTTTACTGTTTCACGTTTGAGTTTTCCATTTGCATCCAATAGTTCAATGCCATTCACCGTTTTAGAAGCACGGGCAAAGAAATCCTGGCGTTGCACCCACTCCGGAGCAATTTCCCAACGACTGTTGGACAGGAACTGTTTACTGCTTACAGTAGGAAACCAGACAATAAATGGTTTTTTTGTTAGCGTACTGGCTGCATATACACCATCCGGATTGAGTCCACCCACAAAATTATTGAGCACCACAGAGCCGATGAGTATAATCTCCGGTGAGTTGATCTCATTAATAAACGGCACCGTAGGAAAAAAGTGATTTTTTAAGGCCATACCGGCTATGTTCCCCGTTTCTTCGGTGATTAACGTGGGAACGGTAAATTTTCGCGGGATGATCTCCGGTCCGATGTGGACATGCAGGTCGATAGAGCGACGGATAATTGTATCAATAGTCATAATCAGCTTCCCTTCAGCCATGGAAATTTAAGTTCTTTTTCCAGAATGTATACACGAGGTAGTTCACGGTCAACTATATCATCTTTCTGTTTGCTTACCATGGAGAGTTTTATCGGAGTGTACACGGCTTCAATAACTCTTGCTTCCACAATACGTTCTTGAAGGTAACGAAATGCTGATTGGTGTACCGCATCTTCTCCGAGCGCCGAGTTTCTGGAGAGAGCGGCAGGGAATAACCCGTCGTACCAAAGTGCTTTTGGCGTCGATCGAAACAGTGCTTCAGGTGAACATTCCCATTGAAGAATTTCTTCGTATAAATCTAAATTTTGTTCCCGAATAGCTGACCATGGTTGCACGGAAAAGCCAAGATCGTTTGCAGCGACTCTGATTTCAGAAAAATATGTTGTTACCCGATCGGGATTGTCGCCGTTTATCTCTATTGCATAGACATCTGCTGGCATTATTAGCACAGCATTGGGTGCTCCATAATACCTTGCGAGCTGATCGCTGTACCGCTTAACTCGATTAAGCGCCGCTAGGTCGTAGTCGTACGTCAATATTCTCGTTGGGCTT
>JBBTUC010000059.1:4105-13954 GCA_038078675.1 Patescibacteria group bacterium | reverse complement strand
TGCGACGATCAGCGGCAAACTGGAAACTACAGAGCTTCTTACGCGAAAACTCTCGCTTATCGCCGATACTGCCGCCACCGAGTCGTCACGTGCCGCTTCTTTTGGAGAATCTATCCTTCCCGCCGGACAAACACAACTGGATGTTTTGAGTACCAGTATTACCCAAAACTCTCTCATCTTCATCACTCCCACCTCCCCTACCGAAAAAACGCTCTACGTGATGGATAAAAAGAAAGACGAGTTTACCGTCGGTATTTCTTCTCAAAGCGAACTGCCGATCAAATTCAATTGGTGGATAATCAATTAACTGCGAAGGGATGTACCATACGGTACGTCCCGTAGCCCCGTACCATCGCTCTTGCGAGGCAAGGACGTAGCCCTTGCGAGCAAGTAAGATTGGTACTGGGGGTGGGTTATTAATTAATCCGACCAATCCGGACCAATAAATGGTTTATATGTCATCCCCGCGTACGCGGGGATCCAGAGTAAAATATGTCCTACTACGTCTACATACTGACAAATAAACGGAACGGGACTTTATATATAGGAATGACGAATGATCTTATCCGAAGGATATATGAACATCGATCAAAACTGGTTGATGGATTTACGAAAAAATATGCGCTTACCAAACTCGTCTATTATGAACACCATGAGCGTCCGATGGATGCCATCACACGGGAAAAACAGATCAAAAAATGGAATCGATTATGGAAACTCAAACTCATCGAGGTCAAAAATCCCACATGGGAAGATCTGTATGAAACGCTCGTCTGACACTGGATTCCCGCGTGCGCGGGAATGACAAAAAATCTTCAGCCTTTCCCAAGGCTATCAAGAAACTCGAGGTTGGTTTTGGTCTTCCCCAGGCGGTCAATAAGCATCACCGTGCGCTCTTCTTCCGAAAGAAGCGAAAGCATGTGCCGCAAGGTCGCCACCTTCTTCATCATATCTTCACCGAGTAAGAGCTCGTCGTGCCGGGTCCCGCTTCGGATAAGGTCTATAGCCGGAAAAACTCTGCGCTCCTGCATGATCCTAGACAAATGGAGCTCCATGTTGCCCGTTCCTTTAAACTCTTCGTAGATGAGATCGTCCATGCGGCTCCCCGTATCGACTAAGGCCGTCCCGATGACGGTGAGCGACCCGCCTGTTTTATTCTCTTTCTTCTTCTCAACTTCCGAAGGCTCAACCCGGGTCGTTCTCAATGTTTGATTATTTTCATCAATGATTTGCGAAGGCTCCACACAGCGCGCCGCCCCGAGGAACCGCTTGGCCGGATAGAGTGCCGCCGGATCAAAGCCACCGGAGAGTGTACGGCCTGACGGATTGACCACTAAGTTATATGCGCGTGCTAAACGGGTAATGGAATCCAGAAGTATGACGACATCTTTCCCCATTTCGACGAGCCTTTTGGCGCGGTCAAGGGCCACTTCAGCAATCCGGGTCTGCTCCGCCGGGCTCTCATCAAAATTGCTGGCAAACACTTCACCCTTGACACTCCGGGTTATATCCGTGACTTCTTCCGGCCGCTCTCCGATCAGAGCCGCCATGAGATGGACATCGGGATAATTGGCGGCGATCCCCGCGGCAAGTTCTTTGAGAATTGTGGTTTTCCCGGCTTTCGGCGGGCTCACGATCAAACCCCGCTGACCAAACCCAATGGGAGCAACAAGATCGATAATGCGGGTCGAAATGGGTAATTGTTCGGTTTCCACCCTCAAATGTTTATTGGGATACACCGGTACCAAATCTTCAAACTTCGGCCGGGCGGTCATGGTCTCCGCCATGTGTTCATTGATTTTTTCAACCTTCAGAAGTCCCCAAAACCGCTCACTTTCTTTTGGAGCTCTCGCCTGTCCTTCCACCATGTCCCCGTTTCGGAGAAGAAATCTTCGGATCTGGGAAAGGGAAATATAGACGTCCCGGTCGCTTGGCGTGTACTTTGGACGCAAAAATCCATGGCCTTCCGGAAGCGTGTCCAACACTCCGCGGACGGTTTCCGTCGGCACATTGATATCTTGACTATATCCATTTTCAACGGAATCTCGACGCGAATCCATACGATAGGTTCCTCCATTTCCTTGAAGCCGAAAGCTACCACCCGGACGATTCCTTTGCCATGGAGCTGATGCACGCCGGGGATTATAGGAGCCCATGGGACGTTCCTGACTATACCGCTGATTAAAAGTAAGTGGGTGTTTATCCGGAATTGCAACCACTGGTGGCTGGGCTATCTCCTCTTTTGCCAACTTTTCTTCAACCGGCCCTCCGATGAGATCTTCTATAGATACGGAGAGTTCCGCCGCAGTTTTAACGGAGACGAGTTCTTCTTTTTTCACAACAGGCCCGCCTAGACTCGTCGGCGAGGCTGGCCCGCCTAGACTCGGTCGATCCGAGGTGGACGGCGAGGCTGGAGGTCGGGATGCTTTAAATGCCATGATACATGCGTATGATTTTATTGCGAAGTCAACGAGTCTTCATTGCCAGGGAAATAAATTTCTAAACCAAAGTTACCGGAGGAATCTTTCTACTAGTATTTAACCACCATTCCCCCCCCTTGTCAATAGGTCGCATAGATGACTGTCTCTCCCGACCGGAAGATCTCCCGGCCAAGCTCTCCAAACTTCCATTCCTGTAAACTTTTATACTTCTCCCGTTCGAGTTTTCCGACGATCACGTACCGTACGCCGTATTTTGTAAGGATCGTCTCCGTCAACTCCGGGTCCTCCGACTCATAGATCTGCCGCACCTCTTCCCGACGCGGCGCAACCACATCATACGTTCCCCGCCACAGCCACTCATGCACCGCCCATCCGATGATCGTGGGATGGCCGGTAAATGCGCTCAACCGGGCAGAATTCGTGTAGCTATCCCCATCCGCCTCGACGATCGCAAAGCGATCACATTTGACATTTGACATTTGACATTTGACATTCTGATTATTTAGCCATTGTATGGCTAAATAATCAGTGGGGTACTCCCGCATCATCCAATTGAACCCGTAGATTCCCTCATACGTTTTCAAACCATTAAAATAGCTCCGTACCGCAAAGATGGGGAATATGGAAACGAGAAACAATTGTGGGAGGAGGAAAACAAGGAATAGTAACTTCCAGAAAATACCCCATTTGTCATCCCCGCCATCCTTTTTGTCATCCCCGCGCAGGCGGGGATCCAGTCCTAAAAAGATAGATTCCCGCCTTCGCGGGAATGACATCACAAAGGACGCAATCGTATATCCTGCCACGATAGAAAACAATATAAATGCTTCGTACCCCAACTTAAACATCGTATTACTCCGAAAATGCGCAGGATAAATATCCTTAAAGTAGAAAAACTCCGGGAAGATGACGAGTGCCAAGGCAAAAACAAAAAAAACAATGAGAAGTTTTTCCACTGTCATCCCGGGCTTGACCCGGGATCCATCTTCCTTAGACTGGATTCCGGCTCGGAGGCCGGAATGACGAAATAATAACGGACAAACAGAATACACGAAAAATCCCCACAACAGCCACCACATCCAGAGGGGTGATATCTGGCACTTCTCTACTCCCTCAAAAATGATGGGGCCAAACTTGGTATTAGCCAGGAAACTGGGGGGGCAATTGACGGCCACTCCCGTCACAAAAGATTTGAAATGAATAAGAAAAGGCAGACTGGTGATTCCGGCTATCAATAGGACTCCCCCAACCAATAGCGCTATTTGTCTCCAGTCTCTTTTCCCATGAATCAATGTGAGAAAAATAAATAAACCAAAATATATTGGACCGTCTAGGGCGTTGGTCATGAGGAGCACACCGACCAGAAAGCCATAAAAGACTATGTTTGTCATTGCGAGACCGTTCGTACGGCGAAGCAATCTATTATTAAAGATTGCCGCGTCGTCCCGCCGATGAGGCGGGACTCCTCGCAATGACATCGTTATCAGTATTGCTATAGCAAGCAGTACGAATGGAATACTCAATACATGTCCATGGACGTCGCTCACGACGAAGGAGTAGCCCGGAAACTCATGGATGGTGAAGGGGATAAACCGCGTCGCGTTGGCATACCAGTAAGTGTTAAAACCCTCCCCAAGTTTCCCCCATATTTCTCCAGCGAAGCTGGATCCCGCTCCGCGGGACCAAATATTCCAGGCCAGTTCCCAAAACGGCTTAACGTTATCGCCCGTATACCCCCTCGTAAATGCATAAAGGGTCTGAAGATTCCCGGCGAGAGTGACGAGAAACGCAGTGAGGAGACCAGAAAATATTCTTGTCATCCCCGACCTGATCGGGGATCCATCTTTCTTTTTTAATAAAACTGGATTCCCGCCTTCGCGGGAATGACAGATAAAGATAAGTTGATACCCGATACTAAACGACATCGTCATGGTGAGGGCAAATATGGTTGCAAGCATCAGATTGAATGTGTAGGCGAGGTCAAGCCCTGAAAGTCGCGTGAGGACTGCTACCACCATGTGACCGAAATAGTAATAGTTGATGGGACTCCCTGCGTACCACATATCCGCCGGAGGGAAATACTGCGAGTTAAGAATAGACTGCATGAAACCGAAATCCATGAACTTCTCCAGTCCCCGGATGCTCGGCTCATGGCCCTTGATCCAACTCCAAAAAAGAAGAGCAGCGAGAAAAAATAATTCTTCCAAAGCCATCACCATAGCTTTTCTTTTCCATCCCTTATCACCCTGATCTTCCCGATCACTCTGATTTCCCCTATTTCCCCATAACCCCACTAGAAACACCACCACCAATCCTACCCAGATAGATGCCGCCGAAAATGGCAATATGCGCGCCGTCCCCAACACATACACGATCCACGTCACCACCGCCATTCCAACGGCTTTACTAAAAAGATACCCCTCATCCCACCAACTGACAGGGCCAGGCCCTGTCATGGAGCGTTCAAACAACCGCTTCGTCACCGGCCACGCTACCGCCCCCACGAGAAACAATGTCCCCCACCACTGCAATACAATCCAGAAATCCAAAGCCATAGGAAAATGATACAATTCCCTCATGAAAATAGCCATCATTGGCGGAGGGTTTACCGGACTTACTGCGGCATACGAACTCGCCAAAAAGGGTCACAAAATCACGATCTTTGAAAAAGAAAAGGAACTGGGGGGCCTTGCCCATGGTTACAGACGACCTGGTTGGGACTGGCATTTGGAATCCGCATATCATCACTTGTTTACTAACGACAAAGCTATCCTTGGTCTCATCAAAGAACTCGGTCTTGCGGATAAACTCATTGTAAAACGGCCTATTACAGCTAACTATATTCCCCCCTCTGTCATTGCGAGGAGTCTTCGACGAAGCAATCTCGTGTTAGATGAGATCGCCACGCCGTCAGAACGGTCTCGCGATGACAATGGGACAATCGTTCAACTCGATTCCCCCCTCCACCTCCTCGCCTATCCAGGACTCTCTTTGGCAGACAAACTGCGCACCGGAGCACTGCTTGCATCCATCAAGCTCAATCCCTTCTGGCAACCATTTGAATGGATAACGGCAAAGAAACTTTTTCTGACGATCGGCGGCAGGCGCGCGTGGGAAACAATTTGGGAACCGCTTATGATCGGTAAATTTGGCAGCTACGCAGATAGTGTCGCAGCAAGCTGGCTCTGGGCAAGAATAAAGAAACGAACACTAAAGTTGTGCTATATAGAAGGCGGCTTCCAAACATTGGTTTCTGCTCTTGAAAAGGCCATCATACAACGTGGTGGCACCATAAAAAAGAATTGTAAATACGACTGCAAACGCATTTTTAAATACAATTCTTTTTCACACACGCCATTCGATAGAATTCTCCTCACCATCCCCACGCCAACAACTATTCCACATCTTCATGCGCAAGTCCTCATTCTTGAAACAAAAGAACAGATTCTGAAAAATACGTATTGGCTCAACATCACGGATCGCACCTTCCCATTCCTCGCTGTTGTCGCCCACACCAACATGATTGACAAAAAATATTACGGCGGCCACCACCTCACCTACTTCGGCAATTATCTGCCGGACAACCACCCCTATCTCTCTATGACAAAAGAGCAATTTCTCAAGAAGTTTTTACCCTTCATCAAACGCCTCAACCCATCTTTTCTTAAGTCCTCCGTCATAAGTCATACGTCTTTTCTCGGTCTCTACGCCCAACCCATCCATGAACTCCACTACTCCACCCGTGCACCAAAGTTAAAGACATCTATACCCGGGCTCTATCTTGCCAACATGGATAGCATCTATCCCTGGGATCGGGGGACGAATTATGCGGTAGAATTAGGGATACACGCTGCGCGCGCTATCTGTCATTCCCGCGCAGGCGGGAATCCATAATCTAAAAATCCATCCCCGCCCCCGCCTTCGCGAGGGCAGGCTCCGGCGGGGATCCATCTTCTATGTCATATTATGTCTATATTCTCGCGAGTCAACCAAACGGTACATTATATATTGGAGTAACAAATAATCTCATCAAAAGAATATGGCAACACAAAAATAATCTTGTAGAAGGTTTTACAAAACAGTATAGTGTTCATACTTTAGTGTATTTTGAACAATATAACTGGATCAATGAAGCACTTCTACGAGAAAAGCAACTGAAAAAATGGAATAGAAACTGGAAGATTCGTCTCATTAAGAAAAATAATCCTCACTGGAAAGATTTATATGAAAAAATACTTTACGTGGATTCCCGCCTTCGCGGGAATGACAAAAATATGAAGAAATATCATGCTATCGTGTTAATAATTTTTTTGATCGGAGCGCTCTTACGCTTCACCAATCTCAACTGGGATTCCTATCAGGCCTTCCACCCTGATGAACGGAACATCGCCTGGGCGGTAACGCGCATCCATTGGTTTGATGAGCTTAATCCCAAATTTTTCGCCTATGGGGGTCTTCCCATCTACCTTTACAAAATCCTTTCTGATATAACCGCGTGGGCAACCCACGACCCCAGCTGGACGACCGACTGGGGCAAGATCGCCGTCGTCGGGAGGTATGTATCTGCCACCCTCTCCTCTCTAAGTCTACCCTTCATCTATCTCGTGGGGTTCCGATTTTTCTCTCCAGCTGTGGGAGTCCTCGCGATGTTTTTCCTTGCGTTCTCTCCTTGGGCTATCCGCGAGGCCCACTTTGCCACAACCGAAACCATGCTCGTTTTTTTTCTGCTCCTTTTGCTTCTTGTTTCCTATTGTCATTGCGAGCGAAGCGAAGCAATCCCATTGAGATTGCCACGGCCACTTCGAGGCCTCGCAATGACAATCGGGAGCGGCATCATCCTCGGCCTTGCCATTGCGGCCAAAACCACGAGCCTTCTTTTCCTTATTATTCCTCTCTTGTCCATTTGGCTTTCTTCCCACACAATCCGACACCGAATTTCTATGACACTTATCCTCCTGTTTTTCTCTGGTGCATACTTCCTTTTGACGTCGCCCTATACCATTATTGACTATCCGCATTTTCTGGAATCCATGAAGTATGAAACCGGTGTTGCGTTGGGCAGATTTTCTGTTCCCTACACGCTCCAGTTCTTCCGGTCGATCCCCTATATCTATCAACTCCAAACCATGCTCTGGCAAGCCGGACCTGTGGCGATTATTGGAATCGTAGGCATTATAATGCTAACCACAAACATGGTGTATATGTATATTGTGTCATTCCCGCGAAAGCGGGAATCTAGCTTTCAAAAAGCAACCAAATACTGGATCCCCGCCTCCGCGGGGATGACAACACAAAAAAGGATGAATGTTTCTTCTCTTCTTCTTTTTCTCATCTTCCCTTTGATCTATGGCGTGTGGTCGGGATCCTGGTACGCCAAATTTTCCCGCTACACCGTGCCGCTGCTCCCGTTTGCCACCCTCGCGAGCGCCTGGCTCATGGTTTTTCTTTTTCAAAAGCTTTCGAAACAAAAAATCTATTTGTATATTTGTATATTTGTATATTTGCTTATTGGCGTGTCCCACACCCTCTGGGGCCTAATGAACTGGACCATCTATCTGCGGCCCCAGACGAGGATCGAAGCCTCTCAATGGATATACGACCACGTCCCCTTAGGCGCCAATCTTCTCACCGAACACTGGAACGATGGATTACCTGTGGATATCCACGGCGGGAAAAATCCGTCGGAGTACCCCCGCGAACTCCTTAATGTTTACGACACAGATACGGATGAAAAAATGCGTACTCTTGCCGACCAACTCGTCCAGGCCGACTACATCATCCTTTCCACGCGCCGCATGTGGGGCACCCTGCCGCGTCTCTCGGAAAAATATCCCGCGACCAGCCGCTTCTACACGCTTCTTCTTTCCGGCCAACTGGGATATACAGAGGTTGCCGTTTTCACAAGCTACCCGTCACTGTTTGGTATTGTTATCAACGATGATCCAGCCGAAGAAAGTATCCAGGTCTTTGACCATCCCACAGTACGGATCTTCCAAAATACCCGGAAGCTGCCAAAAGAAGAA
Organism: Patescibacteria group bacterium; assembly: GCA_038078675.1. Taxonomy (GTDB): domain Bacteria; phylum Patescibacteriota; class Microgenomatia; order UBA10105; family UBA927; genus JBBTUC01. The sequence goes on along the minus strand of JBBTUC010000059.1, from coordinate 5,490 downwards.
GTAGAGAAAAAAATAAAAGGGAGTTGACAGCCCCGTACAAATCGCGCATCGTTCATTCGCTCGATGGGAAGTTGACAGGGACGTACAAAAATCGGACATCAAGAATCCTCGATGGGAAGTTGACAGCCTGCCCAACTATCAACTCCCCATCCAAGACACTCATGTCCGATTTTTTACGTCCTAAATCTGCCTTCACCCCGAACTGTACAACTTTTCCCCTCAAAAAATACTATCAAGCTCGTTGTGACGGGATTGTACACCCATCTTACTCTGGTTTGCAACTACCTATACAACTCTATTCACCGTGTTCCCGTGTCACCCCCGCGCAGGCGGGGGTCCAGTTTAGAAAAATCTGGATTCCCGCTTTCGCGGGAATGACAATACACTCTGCGCCCATCAAAAAATCTCCATAAAAAAAGACCGCCACAACGGTCATTTCCATCACTCACAGCTTCACTTTTTTATTTGACAAAACCCACTCCCATTGGTAGTGTTATCTGCATAGGCATTCATCTTCTTTAGTATTTAGGAAGAAATGCCAACCATAAAAAGCATTACTACACGTCGCCCAAACCCAAATTTGTCAGCGAGCGGTGGTGATGCTTTTTTATTGCCTACAATGTAAACACCCGTATCCCCAAGCCTTTTTCCTTGAGCTTGAGAAACTGATTTCGCGCATCTCCCTCGAAGCGTTTACGCTCGAGCGCAATAGGCGACGCGCGCCTTGCTACTTTGCCCAAACCCAAAAAAGCGAGCAGTAGTTTCTTCATCTCCTACCTATTGAACTCCTCCTTATACCTCTTGTCAAGTCCCATAGGATTTTACCTTCTGAAATATCAAAGTCTTATAGTTATTTAATGGTTAAAAAGGGGGCTACAACAATCTAAAAACTTTCAATGAAATAATTGTGGATAACTTTAGGAGAACTATTTGAGGCGAGAAAAGAAGAGTTGCCCGGCAGGGGTCTGATGAACTTTGGTGATAACAACGGTCACCTCCCGGCCAACCATGGTTCGTGCGCCATCGATGATAATCATGGTCCCGTCCGTGAGATACCCTACCCCCTGCTCCCGTTCCTTACCCTCATGGGTGATTTTGATCGTCAACTCCTCACCCGGAACGATAGCAATCTTTATGGCCTGTGCCAAATCACTGACGTTGAGAACCTTGACGCCCTCAACCCGCGCGCGCTGGGCTAGGTTAAAATCGACCGTCACGAGCTTTGCACCCCACCGCTTGGCGAGAACCACGAGTTTATGATCTACCTCTGTGACCTCCGGCACGTCATCGCCAACGACTTTGACTTTCACCCACGGGTTTGCCTTCTGACTCTTGAGTTTTCCTGCAACTTCGAGTCCCCGCCTGCCCTTGGCGCGCCGGACCGG
>JBBTUC010000059.1:0-4095 GCA_038078675.1 Patescibacteria group bacterium | reverse complement strand
CTACTATCGGCAATATGCTGCACTTCTCCAAGTACCATTTCGGTAATGACCAGTGTCCCCACGACGAAGCCACTGTTGACAATCGACAGCATCCGTCCGTCAATGAGGACGCTCGTATCGAGAATCATCGGATACTCGCCGATCGTTTGGCGGCTCTCGGGATGAACATCTTTCTGACGCCGTTGGAAGAACCTGCCCGCCATCTGGCGGGGCCGTGTGGTAAATTGACCGATGGTGGTGAGGTTTTTGACAATCTCGCGGGCCAACGCCTGGGTAAAAGCAGTGGTTGGCCGGGTCAGCACGTCAAACGGCTGATGTTTAATCTTCGGTGATTTCATGCCTCCCTATTGTATCATGTCAGAAGGATCTCTTTGGGGTAAAACCGGTCAAAGGAGAATATCTTATCGAGATGGTAATGGTGGATGGCAGCGAGATTGGCACAATCCACAAACGATGTACCTTTTTTAGTCTGGCTCATAAATATCTTCCATGCATGCTCTTCCAATCCTTCATCCAATCGTATCTGTGTTGCGCCTAATTGGTCCGCCTGTGCCACAAACTTTACGCTTTTTTGGTGGCCCTCTTTGTAGCTTATAACGGTCGCAGCCTCTTGTATCACGACATTCAACACAAACAAATCATCACCTTGATTTTTGCATGCCTCTAAAAGTTTTGTTGCGGTGTTATGATGTGCGTCAGAAGGAATAAATAAGCCAAATAGCGCATCTGTATCCATCAATATTTTCATACAACGCCATGACGATAATAGTCATGGATGGCACGCACCCCATTTACTTTCTTTCCCTTGCCTCCGGCACCGATAAAAGATTTCCAAGCGTCATCCGTTGCTTTTCGTTTTGTTTTCTTTTTGATATATTCATCGGCACCGGCACGAATGATCTGGGACGTATTGACGCGCTCCATCTGTGCGAGGAGTTTGATATCGCGATAAAGATCATCGGGAAAATATACCTGAGTTCGGATCATATATTCCCATTGTATGTCGTATGTTGTATGTTGTCAAGGGGCCGCTCACCCAAAAATAGTAAAAAAATCAAGCGAAATGGTGTATACTTCCCATTCTATGGCACTAGAAACGATACGTCCCGCGAGAGAACCATTGCCTGCTGACGCTTCTATCCCTTCCGCCCAAGAAATAGAGACATCCGATGACGCATTTATTCAAGCCATGGATGCTAAATACAGAGATGCTAATATTCCCTACTGGAGCGCGATAGCGACTAAAATCGCCTACGGGGACATTGCAGGTTTGGAAGAAGCACGAAGGGTCTATAACAAAGCGACAATCATAGATACGCCACTGTGTGAAAGACTTGACTCCATCGGTAGAAGAGATACGTATCTAGCCAGACAAGCCCGGAGTTTGGCACGGTTTTTGAGTTCTCGTCCCGATAACGGAAAAAATGCTCTCGAGAGTTCCACAAATGCCGATCCTCTCACACAATGGCGTATAATTCGTTCTCAACTCTCGTATCAAAACAAGCATGGAACAGAATCATTGATTCAAGAATTACGGGTAAACCCGGATCCGCAAAGACGTCGCGCCATCTACGAAGCACTTCATGGCTCCGACCGTGAACTTGCAACAATCGTCCGGCAATTTATTGACGGACATAGGGAACGGCTTGAATCACCAGACGAACACATCATATATTTCATACATAAACAATGTGAAGAATTAACAATTGAAAGTCTTCAGTCTCTTGTCACAGAGAGTGCCAGGCAGCTTCTGCCGTTTTTTGCGGCCTTGGATCATACACTCGGGCAAGATTCCGAAAAAAACAACGTCGAAGCATGGGATGAATCGTATAGCATTCACACTATACATGATCGAACTGGGCGTAGAGATATGAAGTTTCGTCCCATACAAGATGCGGTTTCTTTGGCGTTAGAGCAACTTGGGCACAAGGATCTTTATGACCAACTTTCCGTCATCGTTCCAAAGGAACCTCACGATGTAGCACGATGCGTGCCGATTCGTCCGCCTGGGGAAGTTATGGTTATCGTTTATGAGCCCCGTGAGGATGATGACACTAATATTTCAGAATATTTTCATGAAATCGGCCATGGGATACATTTTGCCGGAATGAAGAGCGACATTGCATATATCGATATTGTTACTGGGAAAACATGGATGGAAGCGATGGCCTTTCTCTATGAAGATCTCCTCCTTGAACCGGGTGTGCTTATAGATGAGGCATCATCAGGTACATCCGCACGTCTTCGAGCACTCCATATGGTTAGACGATTGAATTCAATTCGCGCTGTACTTCTACATTTAACTCTCGAATTATCCCTCTATGAAAGTGATGCAAAGTCATTGTCTCTGGAAGATCTGGCAGCCAAAACGCAGGAGATCACCCACAAGTTCAAGCCGAACGTACAAAATACTCATCCTCTCTGGTGGGCCAATGATATGTATATCGTGGAATATCCATTTTATGGCATCAATGACCTCTACGGCTGGATGATTGCGGCTCAAATCAGGGCGTGGTGGAAACGGACCCATACCGAGCCGATCCTTTCCAAAGCCTTCGGCGATTTTTTACGCACCACCTGCTATCCACCGGGAAATTCCATCCCATGGCAGGAGCAACTCCGGGAGATCACCGGAGAAGATATCAACCCTGCCTATCTCGTCGAAGAACTCTCAAAGGCGATTGATCTTTTTGATGAAATAGTTTGAATCTCCACAAAATCAGAGGGTTTCTGCTGCTTGTTTTAGGTTTCGAACCGTTTTCGGTGACAGGACGGTCGTAAAGCCCAGACGCTTGGCTTCTTTGATGCGCCGGTCTTCTGCACCGATCGATCGGACTTCGCCCAATAGCCCCAGTTCGCCAAAGACTGCAGTCTTAGCATTCACCGGTTTATTTTTAAACGATGAGAGGATCGCCATGGCTACAGCCAAATCCGCCGACGGCTCCCCGATCTTTATGCCCCCGCTTACGTTGACGAAAATATCAAAGGTTCCGAGGGGAACGTTCAGGCGTTTCTGTAAAATCGCCACAAGTAACTGTAAACGATTATAATCAATGCCGCTTCCAACCCGACGCGGGATAGCGAGCTGACTTGGCACGACTAATGCTTGGATTTCCACCAACATTGGTCGCGTTCCTTCCATAATCACGGTCACCACCGACCCGGGGACATTCGTTACCCGATCTTGCAAGAATAGAGCAGAAGGATTAGTAATTTCGAGTAGTCCCCCATCTCCCATTTCAAAGATTCCGACCTCCTCAACCGCCCCGAACCGATTTTTAAGGGTCCGTAAAATTCTGGCGTTTGCAAACCGTTCTCCTTCCAAATACAGGACCGTATCCACCATATGCTCGAGAACTTTCGGTCCGGCAATCGCGCCTTCCTTGGTCACATGCCCGACAATGAGAATAGGGATCCCGTGAGATTTTGCTGCAGCGATGAGAAGCTCGGCACTTCGTCGTATCTGCCCCACCGATCCGGCCATACCATCCAGGTCACTGGAAGAAAGGGTTTGGATGGAGTCAATTATGACGAGCGGTACCATTGTCATCCCTGGCCTTTTTATATTGTCATCCTCGGGCTTGACCCGAGGATCCAGTCTTTGACCCTGGATTCCCGCTTCCGCGGGAATGACATTAATAATCCCCTCCACATTTGTCTCTGCAAGAACGCTGATATTCTCTCCGTCTATCCCCAACCGTTTTGCCCGGAGCTTCACCTGCTCGGCTGACTCCTCGCCGGAAACATACAGTCCGCCGATCTTGGCAAGCACATGGAGAACTAGCGTCGATTTCCCTATCCCCGGGTCTCCGGCAAGAAGTGTGACAGATCCCGGCACGATCCCCCCGCCCACCACCCGATCAAACTCCCCGTACCCACTCTTGAGTCTATTTTTTTCAATATGTTTTACTTCAGAAAGTTTCTGTGGCTTTGCAGTTGTCCCTTTTCGAATTTCGAATTTCGAATTTCGAATTTGCGATTCCTTCACAGTTTCTATGAGTGAGTTCCAGGAAGCGCACGATGGGCACTTCCCCATCCAGCTTGGACTCTCATACCCGCACTGCTGGCAGACGAATGAGGATCGAAGTTTCATAT
>JBBTUC010000058.1:0-6727 GCA_038078675.1 Patescibacteria group bacterium | reverse complement strand
GAACGTTCGTCTCAAGCAAAAATTGGCTGGTAAACCAGACCCAGGCAAGTATCAACTACTATGAACTTTTTTGGCGAAGATTCGGGGGAGGAACCACGGTGGATAGTTTTGCCGATTTGGGGGCGGTTGCTAAACCCGCAAGTCGTGCCACCCCCTACTATGTCGTCGGAGATATGACGACCACCGGCGACTGGTCGGTAGCTGACGGGGAAACCATTATCTTTATCGTCAACGGAAATTTGACGCTCGGGGGGAAAGTAAATCTCACGGGATCGGGTTTTGCCGCATTTATCGTTAATGGAAATATCTCCGTGTCCTCTTCTGTGGGAGGCCTTTATACTTCAAGCACGCCCGTCATCGAGGGTATCTACGTGACAAGCCCGATGGGGATATTAAAGACGGGGACGTCTTCCATCCCCAGTAAAGAACGGCTCGTCCTGCAAGGCATGTTTGTGGCCGGAGGCTTCCTCCTTCAGCGGGATTTGGATAGTGTCAACGCCAACACCACGACTGCTGCCGAGCTCTTCCTCTACAATCCACGCCTGCTCTTCACTATGCCGGATTCCATGAAGGATGTGCCGATTACGTGGGAGGAGGTGGCGCCGTAGAATAAATCCGACCAAAAAGCAGTATACTACGCCTTAACCATGCATACCACCGACCCGCAAAATGAACGATTTGATATAGTTGACGAAAACGATACGGTCATAGGCCAAGCTGTGCGTCGTAACGTACACCTCAATAAGTCCCTCATCCACCGTTCCATCACCGTTTTGGTCTTTGTTGATGGTAAACTGCTTTTACAAAAACGCAGTCAGACAAAAGATACCTACCCGCTTTTTTGGACATCCTCGTGCAGCGGTCACGTCGCATTGGGTGATTCCTATGAAGAAACGGCAAAAAGAGAGTTAACCGAGGAACTGGGTATTAAACCCACACACCCCCTCACGTTCCTGGGTAAAGATTTAATCCGTTATCCCCGGGAGACGGAGATGATGACAACCTATCGGTATGAGACTTCTGATCCTGCTACTCTTTCCAAAGAAGAAATAACGGCCTATACGCTCTATTCTCTTGATGAATCATTTTTTACGAAGATTGTTCCCCATTTAAAAATGACGCCCGATCTCCAATTTATTATCAATAAATATCTTAAACGATCTGTTTGAAGTCTATGGAGTTAGCTCATAGCCCCGAAACCCCAAAATTACTAAGACCAACCTTTTATTTGTGTGCCGGAGTAGCAGGTGCGGGTTGTACTACAGCCGTTGAAAATCTGGTCAAATCAGGAATTGCCCGAGCTGGTCCGGGACAAATCGTTTCCAGACCTGCAAGAGCCGAAGAAATACACGCCGGCAGGAAAGACAATCGAAACGCATACAAACAATACTATTTTGTCAAAGCCGATAAGATGGAAAAGACAAAACCCATTTTAAGAACCTATCAAGAAAAATATGGTAATACGTATGGTTTTACATCAACAGCAGTTGAAAAGATAAAAATAATGCTTACAACTTCAAACGTCATTCTTGATGCCCTCGGCTCGAAAGATGACTGGCAGATATTATTGGGTAATAAACCGTTGGTTATGCTTTATTTTGCGCCGGAGAATTTGGCATTAACCGGAGACCGTCTCAGGCTCAGAATGCAGGCCCAAAATGGAAAAATAAATGAAACAGAATTTATTTTGCGTCTAAAGGCAAATGCTAGAAATATAGGAGATGAGATTGGAAAATATGATTACTGGATTGACACAACAGATCTCAACGAAGTCGTTCCCGCCGTTACCTCAGTGATTGCCTTAACCAGTTATGGAGAAACAAGTCTATTACATCCGCGCGTGGTTTCTATATCTGAAAATGCAGCGCGGATTGATCAACTCATTGGGGATTATCAAACAGATTCGATGTGACTAGTTGATGACATGCATCGCTGCTCGTCTCGATGCCGGATTCTCCCTCGACTGCGCTCGGGACCGTGGCATGCGCGATGTGATCATAACGTGGCAAGAAGTGGCGCCGTGAGAATACGCGTGATCGCTTTGTCAGGTACCGGCCGGTACTTTGCTTCGCTCGTTTGAATGTTCGTGTACAATAGGGTCATGACGTTTCGCTATGAAAAAAAAGATCCTCATGATTTCGTATCATACCTGCCCGTTGGCCTCGGAAGAGGGCAAGGAAACCGGAGGTATGAATGTGTATGTGTATGAGCTGTCCTCTGCCTTATCGAAATTAGGCTACGAGGTCGATGTCGTCACCCGGTCTCAAGATGACACGCGCGAAAAAATCGTTCAGGTGGAAAAGGATTTTCGGGTCATTCATCTCGTCGCCGGGCCGGAACTTCCCCAGCCCCGTAAAAATGTTATCGACTTCGTGCCGGAATTTATTGAATCGCTCAACGCATTTATCAAAAAAGAACATCTTCACTACGATATCATTCATGCACATTATTATCTTTCCGGACTTATTGCTCTCGGGATTCGTACCCCTGAGACCCATGCAGTTCCCTTTGTCCTCACGTTTCATACGCTGGCCTTAATGAAAAATCTCGTCGCCCGCGCGTCTTGGGAAGAAGAGAGTAGAGCGAGAATTGATGCTGAATTTACGTTACTACAAGAAGCAAACGCCATCATCGCTCCAAGCGCGAGCGATAAACAATATCTTATGTATCTCTACGAAGCGAATGCCGAAAAAATAGTGGAAATTCCTCCGGGCGTGAATAAGAAGCTGTTTCGACCGATGGATAAAACAGAGGCCAAACACCATGTGGGGATATCACAAACCCGAAAAACATTATTGTTTGTCGGGCGTATTGAGCCCCTTAAAGGTATCGATATGCTTCTTTACTCGGTAAAAATTTTGAAGATGCAATTCCCAGTTTCGCCTTTGACTCTTCTCATCGTCGGAGGAGATATATCTCAACACATTACCACATGGTCGCCGGAGATGCGGCAGCTCAATACATTAAGACAGGTACTCCATATAGAAGAAGAAGTGCAATTTATCGGCCAACGTCCGCAAAACGAATTGCCATACTTTTATAATGCTGCGGATATTGTCGTCATTCCTTCTCATTACGAATCCTATGGCATGGTGATAGCCGAAGCCATGGCCTGCGGTACGCCGGTCATCACGACCAATGTCGCGGGCATCTCTGATCTCATCGATGAACGCCGCTCTACGCTTATCACTACGGTACATAACCCGCTCCTCTTAGCGTCACAAATTCGTCAACTCCTCACCAATGAGACGATGTATAAAGAAGTGCAGCGAAATAGTATCGCCAGCACGAAAGATTTATCCTGGAGTGTCGTCGCGGGGCAAGTATCTCAAGTCTATATGCGTGTATTACACCAATTATGACCACCTGGTACCTCTTTCGCCATGCGCTTGCCACGCATAGTCAATCCGGATACGGAGATAACATTCTTACCGCAACAATATTGCCGGAAGGAATACCCCCGATAGAACGGATGGCGGAATATATCCGTGGGTTGCCGAAAAGCGTGAATTGGTCGTCTGAACTCCTCCGCTGCGGGCAAACGACGAACATTATTACAAAAATAACCGGAAGAACATTTACTACTGATGCGCGTCTCAATGAATACTATAATGAGACGTTTGAAGTATTCCGAAAACGAATCGCTTCCTGGCTTGACGGGATGATGACGCTTCACCCATCGATCGTCCTGGTTTGTACCCATGGAGCAGTCATAGCCGGACTCAAACATCTGATCATTGAAGGTGAATTTTTGGAATCGCAAAGTTTCGATTACCCAAAGTGCGGGCAACTTCTCGTTGTCACAAGAAAAAGGAGTGCTGTGCTAGATTTTGTTCCTGAATTCTAGTATACTTAATTAAGTATGCCAAAACGCGTCTATCAGCCGAAGAAGAAAAAAAGGATCAGAAAGCACGGATTCCGCGAGCGGATGAAGACCGCCGGCGGCAGGAATGTCCTCAAGCGGCGAAGGCTTACCGGAAGAAAGAAGCTCACGGTCTGACCCATGCTCCCCAAAGAAAACCGCCTCCCCTCCCCTGAAATAAAATCCGTCATGGGGCGCGGCAAACGTGTGCACGAAGCGGGGCTGACGCTTTTCTATCAAAAACTGGATCCCCGCCTTCGCGGGGATGACGTGGGAGAAGTTTCGCGGTTTGCTATTGTTGTGCCTGTCAGTGTCGATAAACGTGCGGTGGGGCGAAATCGATTGAAACGCCTCGTGCGTGAGTCGGTGCGTTTGGCTCTCCCATCTCTCGCGTTCGGATGGGATGGGGTGTTTATGGTACGGAAAGGGTTGGGAGATGATTTTGCTTCTGTGAATGCATGCGTCCGGGATCTTCTTACGCGGTTAAAAATACTATCATGAAATTCCTGATTCTCCATGCAATCCGGTTCTATCAGCGGTACCTGTCGTTTGATACGGGGATCTTAAAATTTTTGTTTTTGACAGGACCGCGCCTGCCTGCCGGCAGGCAGGCTTGCAGATTTACCCCTCGATGCAGCGAGTACATGTATCAGGCGATCGCGCGCTATGGTATAATCGACGGATTGTCCTTAGGAGTGAAACGGATCGTTCGCTGTCACCCCTGGAGCCGCGGCGGCGTTGATGAAGTGCCGCGGGATTAATTTTCTCATTCATTTGTAGATTTGCCATTTGCAGATTTGTAGATTTTGTATATGACTAACCCTACTCTTTGGAATCAACTACTCATCTGGCCGATCATGAATGTATTGTTTGCATTCTACAAGCTTTTTGAGTGGCTCCATATACCCGGGCCCATGGGATTTGCCATCATTGGGATGACTGCGTTCATCCGGCTTCTCCTCTACCCTCTCATGCAAGCACAGATGAAAAGCGCCAAAAAGATGGCAAACCTGAAACCCCACCTGGATGTTCTCAACGCAAAACACAAAGATGATAAAAAGAAGTTGCAGCAAGCACAACTGGATCTTTATAAAGAACACGGCGTCAATCCTGCAGCCGGGTGCCTGCCGCTTCTCGTCCAGATGCCGATCCTTATCGCCCTTTACAACGTCTTTTATCAGGTTCTCAATAATGGCAACGTGGACAAACTCATTTCTGAGGTCAATACCATCCTTTATTTGCCTGCTCTTAAACTGACGACATTTGATATCACATTTTTTGGGATTAACCTCGGGGTTAAGCCGGATGCGTTCCAAACCCAGGGGTGGTGGCTCCTTTCTATCCCTCTCATTACGGGGTTATTGCAGTGGTGGCAGACCAAACTGATGATGCCAGCAATGTCAAATACTACCAATACTACCAATACTACCAATACTACAAATACTACCAATGACAAATCGAAGGAAAAGAAGGATGAGAAAAAGGAAGATACTATGGGAGATATGCAAAAGCAAATGGCCATTATGTCCCCCATCATGTTTGGTTTTTTTGCCTTTCAGTTCCCCTTGGGGCTCTCGCTCTACTGGAACGTATTTGGGCTTTTTGGTATCATGCAACAGATGCGCGTGAATGCACAAAAATAAAAAATGGAACACCTCGAGCAAGTCAAAGAAATCACGGAAGATTTACTCAAGCGACTGGAAGTCGTGGGTACGGTCGCTGTGGACATGGATGAGACCGGGGCGTACCAGGTGCAGATCGATACAGAGGAAACAGGACTCCTGATCGGTTTTCATGGGAAAACCTTAGAAAGTTTTCAGATACTTTTGGGTATCATCGTTTCAAAGAAACTTGCGATTTGGGTAAAGGTATACGTCAATGTGGGTGACTACCGGCAGAAGCGCGAAGAATCCCTTATGCATATGGCGGTCGCCGCTGCCGACCGGGCGGTAACCTACGGGAATCCAGTGGAGCTTCCCCACCTTTCGCCCGGCGAACGGCGTGTCGTACACATGACGCTTGGCGGCGACGAGCGCGTCGTGACGGAGTCTGTGGGGGAAGGAATGAATAGGACGCTCGTGGTGAAGATAAAAGTATAATCCTCACCTGTCATCCCGGCCTTCGAGCCGGGATCCAGAGAAAAAAGACTGGATTCCGGGTCAAGCCCGGAATGACAAAAAACCTATATGAATATTGGTATCTTTGGCGGCGTGTATAATCCCCCGCACCTTGGGCACCTTATGATTGCCCAACAGGTATTGGATTTTACGGATATTGACGAAATCTGGTTTCTCCCCAATTACGGACAGCATCCGCCGAAGTCCCATGTGGCCTCTGTCTCCCACAGACTCGCGATGACCAAGCTTCTTGAAATGCCCGGGACGCGTGTATCTACCATAGAAATAGATAAGAAGCTTGACGGAAACACGATCAACCTCCTCCCCCATCTCCCGCCCATGCATACGTATACATTTATCATGGGTACGGATTGGCTCCCGGGATTTACGATATGGGGAAATTGGAAAGAACTCTTAAAAAAATTACCGTTTCTTGTCTTTCCGAGATGCGGCTATTCCAATACCCCACTCTACCAAAATATGACGCTTCTGGACGACCCGACTATCATGACCACAAATATTTCCTCCACGAAGATCCGGGAACGGATACAAAAAAGTCTTTCTGTAGACGAATTCGTCCCGCCTGCAGTTGCTCTCTATATAAAGAAGCATGGGCTGTATAGAATATGAGGTATGATTTTTTGGGACAAAGCAACCACTACGCGTATTCGGCGCGGGTACTATAGCGCGGCGTACTTCAACCGGACCAAGTATATCCTTGAGCAAGAACATGATGACACGATTGTCA
>JBBTUC010000057.1:0-1817 GCA_038078675.1 Patescibacteria group bacterium | reverse complement strand
CTGGGAGAGTAGAGGATAACAAGAGGGAAAGCAAGGAGGAATTGAATTATTGCCGCAGGAGAGAGAACCAGGCATCGAAACCGTTGAGCTTGAGTTTGCCGGGGCGCATGGAGTCGATTGACAGAAGCGAGATGATTTGGCTGTCAGCAAAGCCTGCTTCTTTGAGTTTTTCCCGTCCGCCGAATGGTTTTTCTATGACAAAACAAAAACCAACTGCTGTCGCGTTTGCCTGGTGAACAATTTGAAGAAGATCCAGACCAGTTTTTCCTGTATCTAAGAAATCGTCACAGATCAACACACGCGCGTCTTCGGCCAGGCAATCGCGGGCCACGGTAAGGTCCACGGTTTTGCCATGTGTATACGATCGGCTTGTGGCGTGATACGCGTCATGAATCGTAATCGGTTGACCTTTAGGTGCGTAGATTATATCCGGTGTAGGATCAAGATGAATAGCTGTCGCAATCGCAGGAATGTTGCCGGAGGAGGGGGCAGTCAGGATGATATCCGGTTGAAGGATGGTGGTGGCTTGGGCAAGTTCTTCTCCGATAGCCATCAATAGCTTGGTGTTGATGCGGTGATTGAGAAAGTGGGTGACATCCAGAACAAGAAAGTTTTCCTTATTGTCTTTGGGTGTGTACGTGAATGAGCGGCTTTGGGTGACGAGCGAGGATGAAAGAAGCCTTTGGGCGCGGGAGAGGGAAGAAGTGGAGATAGCCTGCAAGGCTTCCTTGGGCCCGATGATCGGGAGATCCGGATAGTCTTTCATAGATTATGCGAGATAGTATTTTTGTACGAAAGTAATTTGGCTGTCGGTAAACCTTACCGACGCAAGGAACTTTTGAATTTCCGTTTTGGATTTACCTTCTGACTCCATTTTTTGCGTGAATGTTTTTATCCACTCGGTGACTTCGTGGGGAAGGAGGATCCAGAGGCTGGTTTTTTTGGCAAAGAAATCCGGTTTGAACGAGGAATGAGGCTTGTAAAACAGTGCGGCGGTCATGATGGATTTGGGACGAAATGCCCCAAGGTAGGAGATAGCCCGGGCAAATGTCTTGCCGGAATCGGCAATGTCATCGACCAAGAGAACATTTTTTCCGCGTATGGTTTTACCTAGTTTACTTGTTATCCGGACCAGTCCCTGTTTTTTTATATCGGTATAACTTTGGATGGTGATGGTCGATATGGGTTTTTGGAGAAAATCCGTGAGGATAAGTCCGAGAGACAGTCCGCCGCGAGCAACAGCGACAATTTCATCGATTGGTTTATTGTTTTTTAGGATTTGCTGCGCCAGAAGAAGAGAGAGGGAGTGAAATTCGTTCCAGGTGACCGAAAGATACTGGTCTGCCATACATTATTATCTCTCAGTCCTTGACGGGTGTCAAGATGGCTTTATAATAGGAACATGAAGCTCAAATATTCTTCTGTCGCTATCTCCAGCCGTCCCGGAGCAGGGCGATCAACACTTCTTAAGAATCTCCGTGAATATCTCACTCCGCTCGGGTGGGATTTTTTTTCCGGTGGAGATTGGTCTCGTCAATTTTCTATTAAAGCCGGCAAACAGGACCCCAACGACGCGAAGCATCATTTGGCGACGGACTACGGGGATGACGTGGATCTTCAAATCGACGTCGCTATGCGGAAGAAAATTTCTGATCCCGCGGTGCATATGGCAATAGAATCCTGGATTGCAGGATGGAATGCGCGGGGACTCCCGCACGTTCTGAAAGTTCTCCTCATGTGTGACAGTTCCCTTCGCATTGATCGGATCGTCAATCGCGATAATATTTCGGTCGAAGAGGCAAAAGCGCACCTCCGAA
>JBBTUC010000056.1:0-28073 GCA_038078675.1 Patescibacteria group bacterium | reverse complement strand
TAGCTTCGCGTGATACACTCTTTTCCATGAACGAGGCAGAGTGTTATCTATGTAAGAGTAATAATTATAGGTTAATAGCAAGGAAAAGTAAATACCGGATCTTCAAGTGTCAAAATTGCAGTTTTGTTTTTACAACGCCAATTCCTTATAAAAAAGAAATAGACGAGTTTTATAGTAAGTTCGACTATAAGGATAGTTTGTTAGCAGAAAAAGTGATTCGTTCAGATGCAAAGAGAAGCTTGGGGAAAATAAGCAAGTACGTCAAAACGGTGGGTGAGTTACTTGATGTAGGCTGCGGAAGAGGGTATTTTCTGGATGAGGCAAGAAAATTGGGTTGGAAGACACATGGGGTTGATGCCTCTGAGCTGGTAACAGATTATGCAAGAAGTAAACTTCACTTAGATGTTTTTCGAGGGGACATTTTTTCTTTTCAAATCACACAAGCGTTCGACTTAATCACTTTGAATCAAGTAATCGAGCATTTTGTAAATCCAGAAGAACTTATAAATCAATGCGATAAACATCTTGTGAGAGGCGGTTTGTTGTATATTGCGACACCAAATGTAGAAAGTGTTAGTGCAAGAGTGCTAAAAGATAATTTTGATCATTATATTCCACCAGAACACTTAAGCTATTTTAGTCAACGTACATTAAAGAAATTGTTAGAGAAGCTAGGTTATAAGGTTTTATACGTTGGATCCTGGAGCTATCCAGCTGATTTGGGGGGGATAATTAAGGCATTATTGGGGAAAAGGGTTCAATCGAAGCAATTCAGTCAGCTTCTTAATAAAAATCAAGGAGAAACCTCGTATAGATCAAGCCGTTTCAATATTAAACAAGTAAAGTCATTTCTATTTGATCGAATATTTTGCCATCTTCTCTATAAGGTTCTTAATTTTGACTCTTGGGGTATTAACCTTGAGGTTTTAGCGATAAAACTATGACTCTCTCAATACTGATGATTACATATAATTCGGTGGAGGTGGTGGAGGGGGCGCTGAAAAGTGTCGCCGGGTTGTGGGATGAGTTGCTGGTCGGGGATGGGGGGAGTACGGATGGGACGGTGGAGATGGTGAAGAAGTATGGAGGAAGGGTGCAAGGACTGGATTCCCGCCTGCGCGGGAATGACAATAACGGGGGGATGACAAAGAAAAACCTTGGGGAGAGAAAACAGGAGTTGGTGGAGAAGGCAAAGGGGGATTGGTTATTGGTTTTGGATGCGGATGAGCGGGTGTCGGAGGAACTAAGGCAAGAGATCAAAGTATTAATTGGAGGAAAGAGAAGACTGGATTCCCGCCTGCGCGGGAATGACAGAAAAGGCAGCGGGAATGACAGAAAAGGCAGCGGGAATGACAACAACTGCATCGCTTATAGAATCCCGTATCAGAATTATGTGTTTGGGAGGACGGTGTATTTTGGGGGAGAGAAGTATGCGAAGGTGCGGCTTTTCAAAAAAGGATTTGCAAGAATATCGCCGGATGCGTTGCATGAGGAAGTGATTGTAAAAGACGGGAAAGTGGGAGAATTAAAGGGGGTTATCCATCATCACTCGTACCGGACACCATGGCAGTTATTTACTAAGTTTACAAAATATGCATGGATGACAGCGGGGATGGATTCCCGCCTGCGCGGGAATGACGACTTATTGGAAAAATTATTTCTCTACGGACCGCATATGGTTTGGGCGCGATTCGTTAAAGAGAAAGAATATAAGGACGGATGGCGGGGGATGGTGCTGGCCCTGGCGTTTGGGTACATGGAAGGATTGACGTATTGGTTTTTACTTTTTCGAGCGTTGACAATCTTACCGCGATCGCGGTAAGTTTGTCAATCGTGTTTATTATGCAATGTTTATGTGGAGAGAGAGGGGCGTCTTCCCTCTTTCAATCAGAACTGTACGCTGTGGTGCGGTGTGTTGCATGCGGGCAAGTGAGGATTGAGGCAAAACGCAACGCAAAGCGTACGGGATATTACCAGGAAGAGGACGTGCAGTTTTATATTGATCATCAAGAGATGTTTCGGATATTATTTCGGAGGCTCCTCGGATTTGTGCACAAATTTGCTCCACGGGGAACACTCCTGGATATAGGAGCGGGGGTTGGACTATTACTTGATGAAGCAAGATCGATGGGCTATAACGTTATCGGCTTTGAGCCGTCCAAGGCATCGGCTGTGGCAGCAAAGAAGCATTTCGGGATAAGACTGGATTCCCGCCTGCGCGGGAATGACACTGTAGACATTGTCGTTATTAATCATGTTCTTGAACATCTTAAAGATCCGAAGGGTATCATGAGGCAATGCAGCAAAATTTTAGGAAATACGGGAACGCTCGTTATTGGAACCCCAAATTTTAATAGTTTTATGTGTCTTATCAAACGGGGGAAATGGCAGTCGCTCATACCCACGCAACACCGATGGCAGTTCACCCTTTCGACCCTTGACCAACTCGTCACCCCTCACGGATTCCGGCGGATTGCGGTATCATACGAAAATCACGATCGATCCATGCACTACTTTTGGAAGAAGCCAATCTACTGGGTGCTTGATTGGCTCGCTCTCCTGACGGGACGCGCAGAAGCGATGCTCGTGATTTATAAAAAAATATGAATCAGAAAAAAGTATGGTTCGTCATAGTTACCTATAGACCGGAACAAGAAGCACTGCGGCGGTTGATTACAGCAATCCATGAGTGGCCGACAGAGGTTGTAGACAATACTGATAAAAATCTAGGATATGGCGGGGGAGCGAATAAGGGTATGAAGAAGGCGTTTGATGCAGGAGCACGGTGGGTGGTGGTTGTTAATCAGGATGTAACACTGACGAAAGTTGGTATCGCGAAGTTTGTGAGGGCGCTTGAAGAGTGTGGTCCGGGAGTTGTAGGGCCGGAGGCGGGGAGCTTAGATCCGAAGCGTTGGACGACGATACTAGCCTCAAGGCCCGCCCTTGAGGCTGGAAGACTGGATTCCCGCCTTCGCGGGAATGACAATCTTTCGTATATCTCCGGATCACTCATGGCGATTCATCGCGATGTGTATAAAGCCACGGGCGGATTTTATGGGCCGTACTTTATGTATTATGAAGATGCTGATCTGTCGGTGCGTGCAAAGAAAGCGGGATTTGAACTGCGACAGGTGATAATAGACGGATTTGGGCATGAGACTCATGGGAGGGCGGGTAAGAAGTATTATCTGGCGCGAAATCATTTACTATTTGTTTTTCGTAACGCGCCGGTATCCGTGAAATTTCATGAGATACTTCGGCTGCCAAAGACACTCTGGGAATCACTATGGTCATAGGAGTTGATGCGGGGACGCTATCGGTTACGGATGACCGGCTAAAAGTCGGTGTGTACCGTGTGACACAGGAGGCACTTCGGGAGCTGATCAGGGTAGATATGGAAAGTGAGTATCGGTTGTATAGCTTTGGCAAAGGAGTAGGGGAGATAGGGGGGATAAGAGAGATGGGGGGAGATAAGATAAAGGAAATTATATTGCCGAGAGTTGGATGGAGTAAGGTATGGCTGCCGATTGAACTCAAAAAACGCGCCCCGGACGCATTTTTGGGATTTGCTCAAGCACTCCCCTCTATTTCTACATTGTGCGACATAGGGTTTATTTATGACCTCGGATTTCTCTATCACCCGGAGGCGTACGGAACGTCAGCAAAAACCCTGAAAATACAGACGGATAATCTTGTGCGGCGCTCTGACCATATCATCACCATTTCCTCAGCGACGAAAGCTGATCTCACGCGTGAATATGGGTTACCGACAGAAAAAATCACTGTCGCCTATCCCGGGGTGGATCCGAGCTTCTCCCCCGCCGGCGAAAAGTTCGTTGGGTCCCGCCCGTACTTTCTGTTCGTCGGGAGTCTCAATAAGGCAAAGGATATACCGACACTTCTCAAGTCTTTTGCAGTGGTAAACGGGTACGACTTGTATTTTGTGGGCGGCAACTATTGGCCGGACCCGGAGATTGACGAAACGATTGAAAAATTCCATCTTGGGGACCGTATTAAAAAGCTTGGGGTCCTGCCGGATGCGGAGTTGCCAAAGTACTATCGGGGGGCGTTGGCCTTTGTGACGACGGCCCTTCAGGAAGGGTTTTGTCTGCCGGCTGCAGAGGCTATGGCTTGTGGGACTCCGGTGGTGGCGTTGGGGCGGGGCGCGCTTGCTGAAGTGGTAGGAAAGGCAGGAATAATCGTGAGTACTCAGGCAGATCTTCCCAAAGCGATGATGAAGATGACTGATGGGAAAGGGAGAGAGGCGTTTTCGAAGAGGGCAATCATGCAAGCAAAAAAATTCCGGTGGGAAGAGTTTGCCCGACACATCCTCAATTGCATTCATAATGGATATAAAAAGGACTGATTTGGTTTTGGAAATCGGAAGCGGGAATAATCCGAACCGCCGTGCGGATATTCTTTGTGATCGGTTTATTACATCGAGCCACGAGCGCGCAGGCGGATTTTCTGTTGTCATAGATAGGCCGATGGTGGTTGCGGACGGTATGCGGCTACCATTCCGCGACAAAACATTTGACTACGTGATTGCCTCGCATATTTTTGAACATATGGAAGATCCGGCGGGGTTCGCTCGCGAAATTATGAGAGTGGGAAAATCCGGATTCATAGAAGTACCGTCAGCCATCTCCGAACGGGTGTTTGGGTGGGATTTCCATCACTGGTACTGCGGGCTTCATGGCGGTGTTCTTACTTTTACTCCCAAAAGAAAAGGCGAACGTTTTGGCGGATTTTTCCATCGGCTTATAGCCCAATCCCTATGGTTTCGGAAGTCCTTTGAAGCGCATGAGGACGAGTGGTACACGAGGATGACCTGGCGTAACAACATACCTCTTACGGTATCGCGTGTTGCCCACACACGAGCGTCTATCGCGGATTTAGACAAGCGGGCATGGAAACTCCTTGCTGAAGCACAATCTGATTTAGTTATCGATTTCATTTTTTCCTGCCAATTTTTACTGCGACGGTTTAAAAGAAAAACATATAAACTCATTCGATTGGGTAAATGGGAGATGAAAAAACTTTTCGATGCGCGTGGGGTGGTGTATGCCCTTTCGGTTCTCTGTGTTTGTCCTGCTTGTCACGGACACCTCATAGAGCATGGAAAAAAAATACAATGTGAAGGTTGTAAGGCCATGTATGTCGTTGATGGCGTGATACCGATACTACTTTCATCACGTGAGAAAAAGAAGGGGTGGTAAATAATGCGAAGTATCCTGATATTACTTCTCGTAAGCATTTTCTACACCGGGAGCGTGTTTTTGGCGGTACAGGGGAAGACGTTTCGACTGGATAGCGATTATGATTCCAACTTTCCGATTATCTCCTACGTCGTAGACACAATACGGAACGAAAAACGTTTGCCCTTTTGGAATCCGTACGTGACCATGGGCATTTCCGTCTTTGGTGATCCCCTCTCCGGAGTGACCTATTTGCCGTATATACTACCCATGCTTGTTTTCGGAGTACCGGAAGGGTTGTGGGTGGTGATAGGAATCCATGCATTTTTGGCAGGAGTGTTCATGTGGATGTTTCTGAGAGAATCTAAATTTTCTCTCTGGGGTGGCATGCTGTATATGGGTTCTGGCGCGTTTGCAGCAAGGGTGGCGGCAGGGCATATAGAAAAAGTTTTAAGTTATCCGTGGTATCCGTTGTTTTTACTGTTCCTTTTTCGGCAGCAAGCACCAGCGATCGGAGTAATCATGGGTATTGTATTTCTCACCGGTGATGTGTACGGGCTCCTGTTTATGGGGATTTTTTATGGGGTGGTAGGGGTGATCAGGGGGATAAGGGGGATTGGGGGTATGATGGTGGGATTTGCCGTAGTGGCGGCTATTAAGCTTGTGCCGTTTATACGGGATGTGATGCCGGTAATGGAACGGTTTAGCAGTTTTGATGCCGCGCGTGGATCGATTCCTGTGTGGCTTAGTTGGCTGCCGTTTATCATGCCGTGGGGGGTGGAATTTTATGACCGTCCGATAGTTCAACGGCTCTTTGGCTTTTGGTATAACTGGTACGAGTACTACGCGTTTATCGGATTGCCGGTTGTTTTTCTCGTTTGGTTGCCGCGTATTATAAAAAGAAGAGAAGTTAAGATTCTTCTTATCCTCCTTGCTGTGGGAATTACCTACGCTGCCCGCGGGTATGTGTATTCCCCCTGGTATGGGCTGGCACCGGTTCTCGAATGGTTTCGCGTGCCGCATCGGATGTACGGGGCTCTGACAAGCATAGTGGTAGCACTGATTGTCACAAGCCTAAAAAAAAATACGTCATGGGTACTCCTTTGGGGAATGCTTTTCGTTACGTTTCTCGTGAGCGGCTATCAAATGACCCGGGCGTTTGAGCCGCCGAGAACCTGTTGCACGCAGCTCCATCGTATCCGTGAAAAAGTTCGTATAATCGATTACTATTATGGCTGGTTACCAAAACCTCTATGGGAAAACCAAAAATAGCGATCATCCGGGGGAAGTTCCTCAATAAATACGAGATGCAGATGTATGAGCCGTTGGTGGATCGTTACGATATCATCGCGTTTGGTTCTCTTACATCGTATCACGATCAGTTTACATTCCCCGTCGTTAAGCTCCCCTCTCCTATGGACTTCCCTGACTTCCCCTACAAGATGCCGGTTCTCAATAGACTGTTTGTCGACGCGCATTATCTATGGGGACTTGAGAATAAACTCCATGACTTTGACATTATCCATACGGCGGAAACCTATTTTCACTACACCCAGCAGTGTCTGAACGCAAGAAGAAAAGCAAAAGTTATTGCAACCGTGCTTGAGAATATCCCGTTTAACAATGAAGGGATCTGGGGAAGAAAGAAGTTTAAAGCGCGTGCCAGAAAAGAGCTCGATCATATCGTGGCGCTTACGCATAAGACAAAAGACGCGCTCCTTGCGGAAGGGACCGATCCTAAAAAAATTACCGTTATCCCTCATTTCGTCGATACAAAGCGGTTTGTCCCGGTACCGATGAGAAAAACCGTCCGGACAATTCTCTTCTGCGGAAGGCTTGAAGAATACAAAGGTGTCTTTGATTTTATTGAGATGGCAAGGAGACTGTCGAATAATTTACGGTTTATTATGGTGGGGACAGGGAGCCAGAAAGATAAACTCAATCGTTTCGGAGTAGAATTGAGATCGGTTTCTTATCACGATATGCCAAAAATTTATCAGGAAGCGGACATTTTTGTGGCTCCTTCTAAACCCACGAAAACATGGGAAGAGCAATACTGCACTGTCCTTCTTGAAGCGCAAGCCACTGGCTTGCCGATCGTAACGACAAATACGGGAGGCATTCCGGAGAATATTGGCGACGCAGGAATTGTTGTCCCTCCGGGAGACGTAGATGCGATAACGAAAGCAGTGAGACGATTTATCGACGAGCCGAAATTGAGGGCGGCGTATAGTAAGAAAGCACGGGAACGCGCTGTCTGGGTCCATGATATTGCACTTGGCGCTAAAAAACTTGACCTGCTCTACCAACATCTTTTGTGAAAGTCGCTCTTTTTTGCATATTATTTTCGTTCGTGGCACTTTCTATCGGGAGCGCTCTCTCCGAGTCGCTTACCTACGATGAAGTGTTTTACCTGGAGGAAGGTAGGGGGATACTTATGGGTGCGGTGTCGCGCGATCCGTACAATCCGCCGCTTATGCCGATTCTGACCGGACTACCCTTGATTGCGGGTTTGGATACTCTTATCCGTTCTCCGCTTCCTATGTATAAGGCATTCCCTGCCCGTATGGTAACTGTTACCTTGGGAGTAATCCTTCTCGTTGCGACCTCTATCGTCGGAGCAAGGATTTTTGGTACTCCGGTCGGTCTCGTTGCCGCGTTTCTTTTGGCATTTAACCCAAATATCCTCGCAAACAGCCACTACGTGACATCGGATGTGGGTGTGACCCTATTTTTTTTCTCGCCGTCGGTCTATTTATACGATTCCTCGCCCGCCCGACACGGACGAGAAGTTTGCTCCTGGGGTTTGCAGCAGGGTATGCAGTCGGAGCAAAAATTACGTCATTCGTATTTATCTTTTTTGTTTCAGTTGCGTTACTGTGGCAAGAAAAGGGGGGCCTGTCGTGGCGGTGGGTCGTTAAACAGAGGAGCATGGTGCTACTCAGCGTTGGTACGACTCTTTTATTTCTGTGGGCGATATACTTTTTCAGGTCTGATGTGATCATCGCCGAAAGAGCGGATGAGAATCGCGTATCCTTCCGGATTCTCCGATTTGCAAACGAGCATACGATGCCGATCCTAACGAAATCCATTGATATGCTAAGGACTGTACCGGTACCGCTGGGTGGATTTATAGCGCTTTTAAAAAATAACGCGGTTCGCGCGATAACCGCGGGAGAAACAAGACCACCGTGGCACCGAATTTTGAGCGTTGTAAGCGTGAAAACACCGATACCGCTCATTTTTCTTTTTTTTGTAGGTCTTCTCTTAAGCGGACAACTCCCGGAGTTTAAAAGAAGACGTTTATATATGTTCGGTTCCGTACCGATTATCATTTTCGCCGTTTCGATTGTCTTAGGGATTGCTCCTATGGTGCGGTATGTCCTGCCGATGTATCCGTTTGTGGCAATCGTTGCGGCGGCTGGGATAAGGGGGATCGGGGAAATAAGGGGGATATGGGGGAAAATAGTAATTTCCCTTCTGCTTCTGTGGCATATCGTGGGTACTTTCCAGGCGTATCCGCATTTCATCTCCTATGCCAATGAACTTGGCGGGCCCCGCGGGAAGCGATATGAGATACTTTCTGACAGCAATTTGGATTGGGGACAGGCATTACCGGATTTGGCGCGGTACGTGGAGGCGAAAAAAATAGGGAAGGTGAAATTTTCATACTTTGGTCGGGACGATGCAGGGGCGTATGGGCTGCCGGCCGTAACTCCCTACGGGAGCTGGCGGTTTGAAGAAATTTGTGCGTTTCAGACGCAGGTGTTTGATCCGAAATTAACCAGAAAGGCGACGGTCATAAGCGTTTCCAATTGGTATTACTGCGGGTACAATAGAGAAGAAGTGTATAGAAAGGAACATATATGGGACGTCGTAGCAGATTCGTTATTGGTGTTTTAATTGTTCTCTGGCTGGCTTTTTTCTGGCGGCAGATAGTCGGGGGGGAGGTATGGTATTGCTGTGACAACCTTCTGATAAACATACCCGCCCGTGTTTTTCAGGCGCAGGAGTTGGCTCACGGGCGATTTTCCTTGTGGAATCCGTATATATTTTCCGGAACCCCGTTTTTTGCAGACATCAATCTTGCCGTACTTCATCCATTGAACTTGTTGTATCTCGTTCTCCCTCCGTTTCAGGCGTTGACGTGGGGAATCCTTTTGCTCTTTCTTGTGGGTTCCGTTGGGATGTATTTTCTTGGGAGAACATTAACCTTGGGAAGGTTTGCGTCATTGGTTGGGGCGGTCGTGTTTGGTTTTAGCGGGTCTTTGATTGTCTATGCCAATAACATCACGATTTTTCAAGTGGCGGTTCTGGTTCCGTGGGTTTTGGCCACGTGGATACGGTACCTGGGACTTCCCACGGGAAAGAGGCTTGTTGTTTTTGTTCTTGCGTCCGGTTTTCAAATTATTTCCGGACACCCTCAACTTACGTTCTATACATGGCTCATGCTGGGAGCCTATGCGATTTTTGAAAAGTCGAAGTCTCAACCGGTTATTAAGGCCGCGTTATTTGTGGGCCTTGTCACAAGCGTCCAAGTGATCCCATTCCTGTGGTTTGCTCTCAACTCCACCCGGGTAGGCAATAATCTTGGTGTTGCCGGTATAACCGCTATACATCCATTATCCTTGGTACGGCTTATTATTCCCGGTATTGTCGGCGATCTTTCCCGCGGCACGGCGTGGATACAGGCAGGAAGTATGCACGGATATGTGGGGTTCCTGCCGCTTCTTCTTCTGCCCTTTGCATGGAAAAGCAGAGCAGGAAAATTTTTCTTCGCCGTTGGCGTCACTTCGTTATTTCTTTCCGTGGGCACGTATGCAGTCGCGTGGTTTCGGGAACCGTCGCAATTTCTGTTCTTCTGGAGTTTTGGGTTAGCCGGCTCTACGATGGCGGCTTTAGACAATAATCTCGCAGGAAAGGCGCGTCAAAACAGATATATTCTTATTGTTAGTCTCATGTTTTTAATCATGGCTTCGGTTCCTTGGGAATATCTTCCGCTACCCGGCTTTTTCCCTGAACGGTTACTCATAAAGATTGCTTCTTTACCATGGCAACAACGGAGAATCATTTCGGATAGCCTCCTTTATAATTTTTCGCTATTTGGCGCACTTGGGATCTTTGCTGCGGCAATAATCGGAAGATTGAAGACAAGTTTGGTTGCGAAAACTTTGCTTTTAGGTGTTTTATTTGTTGATCTTTACGTTTACGGACAGACGAATGTGACGACGATAGAGGGGGGCGTTGCACGGGGGTGGCTAGAAAAACAGCGTATAGCAATCGCGTCTTGGAAATTAGATGCAGACAACTATCGATACTATACAGATCCGGCTCTCTATCCGTATCCGGGGAAGATTCCCTTCGGACAGTTTAACGATCCCGGGGAAAGCGAGTGGCAATTGAGGATTTTGCGGCCGTCTACGGGAATGATGTTTCGCCTTTCTGCCGTCGATGGCTATGCGTCAATGGTTTTGAGCTCCTATCAACGGAAGTTTGGGGGGTCTGTACTTGATTCGACCGGTGTGGTGATTTCATCAATCGTTGATTCGCGGCTGGGGGAAGCGGGCGTGCGATACATTATTACTAAACCCAATAATCCCCTTCTTTTCGATACAAAACGGTATCGGATACTTGCGGTTGATGGAGAAATTGCAATTTATGAAGACAGTAAAGCCGTGCCGATTATGCCTCTAGAAGAAACCGAATGATGAGGAGGATGTTGATGATGGTGAGCGGCCCGATGATTGCAAGGAGTATCGATTTCCACCGGAGGCCAAGGCTTATAAGTTTCCCGTAGAGAGCCGAAAGGCCAAAGGCGAGGACCGGAAGAGTAGAAACAAGCATCCGGCCGGAGTAGGAGGCCCCTTGCCACCAAATGCTCCACGAGCCGACGATAGCCACTTCCACCGCAAATAGCGCAAGAAACCACGAGCGTCGCGCGTCTTTCCAAAATAGAAATCCTAAGGTAGCAAGGATAGTGATCGGCGTCCACAAGAAAAGTCCGTTGGTAGGGGAGAAAAGAACGTTTAAAAAATGCGGGGACCACCACGTAAACGATTCGCCGCCGGTAAGATAGGGGCTGGTCCATGGCGTGCCGTAAAGCGCGTACCAAGCAAGAAGTTGGGGAAAGAACGCAAGAAGTATACCGAGAAAGAATTGGATTCCCGCCTTCGCGGGAATGACAAAAAGGCGTGGAATAGCAAGTATTCCGAGAATTGCGTCCTGCGGCCGGACGAGTGCGCAGAAACCCAGAGCGCAGCCGGTTAAAAACGGCGAAACGTTTTTGGAATAGAGAAAAGAGAGAAATACCGTTGCCGCGAAAAATGAAATAGCGTGGCTGTTGACCGTATCGATTGAACTGTAAAAAAGAAGATTAGTAGCCCCGGCGATACTTAAAACAGCAAGCATGCTGGCGGATGATGAGAAATGAAATTTTAACAATCGGAAGAGGAGAATGAGCCCTGATATTGCCGCAAGGACGCTTATTAAACCGACGGGAAGTTGATACGATAGTTCATAGCCGGATTTGCCAATAATCGCGTGTGCCTGCGCGTACCATGGGAGCCAAAACAGGGGTGCACCGATGGGATGTTTGTTGCCGCGTGCTGAAACGCCAAAATGGGCGTATTCGTTGGTGAAGTTGATGTCGTGGTCTACTATGGCTGATCGAATCCAGGAGAAATAATATATACCGTCTCCATAGACGGTTTTTTGCAATATAAAAGCATGCGCCAGGTAACCTAGGAGATAAATTGCTGCAATAATAAGAAACCATTTAGCCTGTTTCACTGTGGTAGAATTATAGCAAATGATTTCCGCAATTGTTCTTACCCATAATGATGAAGCAACTCTTCCCCGGTGTTTGAAAAGTCTGTCGTGGTGTGACGAGGTTATTGTGGTTGATGATGAGTCAACGGATGGGACGGTGGCAGTGGCCAAAAAGTTTGACGCGAAGGTATTTGTGCATACGTTCAACGACGATTTTGCGGCGCAGAGAAATTTTGGGCTGGAAAAGGCAAAAGGATCGTGGGTGCTCTTTGTGGATAGCGATGAAGTGGTAACGCCGGAGTTAGCAAAGGAGATAATTCATCTAACTAGTGAAGTCATTCCCGCGAAGGCGGGAATCCAGGCTGGATCCCCGATCAGGTCGGGGATGACAGAGCCTTTAGGCTTTTACATAAAGAGAAAAGACTGGCTTTTTGGACGATGGTTATCGCATGGGGAGACGGGGAATATGAAATTATTACGATTGGCACGAAAAGAAGCGGGAAAATGGAGGCAACCGGTCCATGAAGAATGGAAAATACAGGGGAGTTCCGGGACGCTTTCCCATCCCCTTCTCCACTATCCGCATCAAAACGTCGCACAATTTTTAGAAGAAATTAATCGGTACTCGGGCATTTACGCCCGATATCTTCATTCACGAGGGGTAAAAGAGCCGGCGTGGCACATTGTCGGAAAACCCTTGGCGAAGTTTTTTGTAAGTTACGTCTGGCGTTTGGGATTTTTAGATGGTACTGCAGGATTGGTTGTTGCCCTCATGATGAGCTTCCACTCGTTCCTCGTGCGGGCCAAGCTTTGGAAATTATGATACTACTGACCATCCTTTTGTGGATGAGTTTGCTTTCCGGACAGTTGGGGGCAATTCCTTTGGGTGATGGAGTGATTTTATATACTCACGATATCGTACTCTGTCTCATGATTGTTGTTGCGGTTGTCCGTTATGGCCTGATTACAAAACTTCGGCGTTTTAGGCTCATGCGGCCGATTACTCTTTTTATCGGAGTTGGGATTGTATCACTATTTGTTAACCCTACGGTTAAAGGAAGTTTGTACCTTTTGCGTTGGGCTGTGTACTCCATATTCTATGGAGTTATATTGGTAAGTCCTTTGTCTAGGCAATTTTGGCTCTGGTGGTTGGCAAGTTTCGGCGTGGCGCTGGGTACTCTCGGACTTGTACAGTTTGTGTGGTATCCGGATCTACGGAATCTTTGGTATTTAGGTTGGGATCCGCACTATTATCGGGTGTTTGCAACACTTCTGGATCCGAATTACGTCGGCATACTGCTCGTGCTGACGATATTTGTTCTCGTTTTCCTGCATCGGAGGATTGGGTGGCAGATAGGAGTAGTAGGCATATCGCTTCTCCTTACCTATTCGCGCAGTAGCTACCTTGCGCTTCTTGCCGGAGTGGGGGTGGCTATCGTGCTTCTTAAACGATGGAAGGAGGGAGTGTTCCTTGGGCTTCTTTTCCTTCTTGCGGTCGTGTATATACCAAAGCCCGGGGGAGATACGCTGTCACTGGACCGGTATGATTCTACTGTTTCGCGACTGCAAAATTGGCAGCAGACAGTGATGGAAATAACCAAGCGACCGGTGTTTGGTCACGGCTTGGGTGTGACGGGAACAGACAGCAGTATTCTGTATGTTGGCAAAGCGATAGGGCTTGTGGGACTTGCGGGCTACCTTTTGCTTATCCGGGAACAAGTGAAATTAGTACGCCGATCCAAGAATAAGTCCTTCAGGGTCCTATATTACGCCACTCTTACAGCGCTCATCGTTCATAGTTTGTTTATCAACAGCCTGTTTTATCCGTGGGTGATGATTTGGATCTGGGTGCTTGCGGGAGTAGCGGAAAAATATTATTTGGAATAGCTGACGCGACGGTCCGCGGTTTCCTGATTGCCGGCGGGGTCGGTCACGACGATGTGAAGGTTGTTTTCTCCTTCCGTTAAGGAGTATGTATAGCTGAACGATCCGTCGCTCCCGACGACGGCGAGTCGGTCATTAACTGTAACGGTATTCTCTGAGTCGGTTTTCCCTTTAACGACGAGCGTATTGCTTTCTCCCACTATTCGGGTGCCGTCATCGGGGTTTGTGACGGTAAGTTCCGGTTTACTCCGTTTAATGGTTACCGTCATGACGTTGGAGAGATCACTCACCGCGTCTTTATCATTTTTTGCCTTCGCACTCACCGTGTGTTCACCCTCGGCAAGCTTTTTGGTGATCGAGAAGGTTCCATCGCTTTCTACAGGGAGGGTTATGGACTCTTCTTCATCTATATAAAGAACGATTTTGACGCCTGCGTCGCCTTTACCGCTAATAGTGAGGGTGGCGCTATTGGTGGCTTCGGGCAGGGGGTCAAGAATCGGCGGAAGAATGAGAGACTGGCTCTGCTTCTCTGCAGGCGAGGCACCGTGGAGGTTATCTACCAACAGACTAAAGCCCACGAGCAGTTTGAGGCCGAAAATAAAAATGAAAACGACAAGCGCAACTGACCCCCCGATTGCCCATATCAGGCGTTTTTTAAATATACGGTCTTCGTGATGGCGTAGCCTCGAATAGAGCATGAGAGCCTCTTGTCAGAATCGAACTGACATCTACGGTTTACGATACCGCTGCTCTGCCATTGAGCTAAAGAGGCGGAAAACTTCTCTATTGTAACAAATCCGCAAGTCTGATATACTATACACATTGCAGATCAAAAAAGTACACCTGCTTAATTTGGAATTGCTCTGAAGAGATATAGATAAAAGATAGCCACATAGACTTCATTTTTTATTGAACCCCTATCTTATTTTTCTCCTCATTTTCACTCTCCTGAATTTAAGCAGTTTTATTTTTTTGATCCTCGGGTTTTTTTATATGAGATCACAGTTTACAAAGCGTCGTCCATTCAATCGGCCAAACAGGCGGGGACCTATGCGTCCCAACGGGAGGTACCGGATGGCACCTCCAAACGGATCTGTTGTGGCTGCGATACGCAGGTCTACGGAAACTCAGGCAGCGATAGCACAAGATAAACCTGAAGAATCGTATATCCCTAACTACCAGTTTGCTGATTTTGATATTTCCGATACGCTAAAAGCTAATATTGCCTCTAAAGGATATAGTACACCTACTCCCATTCAGGATCAGGCAATACCCTCTATCCTAGCCGGTCGGGATCTCATCGGAATCGCCAATACCGGTACGGGTAAAACAGCAGCATTTTTAATTCCCTTAGTTGAAAAAGTATATCGTGACAGAAATCAAAAAGTACTGATCGTCACTCCTACGCGTGAACTCGCTCTCCAAATTAGTGAGGAGCTACGTACATTTTCACGAGGGCTAGGAATTCGTTGGGCGCTCGTCACCGGAGGCTCCAGCATATGGCGGCAAAAACAGGACATCCGAAACGGTGCCAATTTCGTGATCGGAACTCCGGGCAGGCTTAAAGATCTGATCGGCGAGCGCATCCTGCCTATGTCTCAATTCCGGACGGTCGTTTTGGATGAGGCGGACCGCATGGTGGACATCGGGTTTATCAGTGATATCAACTATTTTATATCGCTTCTGCCGAAAGACCGCCTGTCGCTCTTTTTTTCGGCTACCGTATCAGGAAGTGTATCGGGGATTCTTTCGGCTTTTGTCCGAGACCCCATTACCGTATCCGTCAAAAAGCACGATACGGTCATCGGAATAGAGCAGACGATGGTACATGTGGCGCAGGGCAAGCAAAAGATTGATCATCTTCATGACCTCCTCAATCAAAAAGGGTTTGACAAGGTGCTTATCTTCGGACGGACCAAATGGGGAGTGGAGAAATTGGCCGGTGAACTTGTGACGCGGGGATTTAAAGCAGGAGCAATTCACGGCAACAAACGCCAAGGTCAGCGTCAGAGGACACTTGATCAATTTAAGAGGAGCGAAATCCGGATATTACTGGCGACAGATGTAGCCTCACGCGGATTGGATATAGAGAACGTAAGCCATGTCATCAACTACGATATGCCCTCTTCCTACGACGACTACGTGCACCGGATCGGCCGCACGGGCCGGGCCAACAAACAGGGCGTAGCCATGACCTTCGCCGAGTAAGAATTTCTCTAAATACCATCAATAGGCAGGTAGGCAATCAACTCCAGGGCATTGAGGGGTTTTAATTATTAATAAGTTTTAATCCCTTGGCGTTTTTTTGTGTGATTACATTTTTGCCAGTTTTTGATTCAATTTCTTTTCTGGCGTTACCTGCCACTGTTCCACCTTCACTGGCTACTTTTTTGTTTTCCGGAAAGTTATTAGGTTGTTTTTTCTGCGAGATTTCAGTAGTTGCCGTCTCAGCAAGCATATTTAAAACCAATTCAAGATTGGTCATATTATCTCTGAGGTTTTCTTTCTTCAAATCTTTAAGTGCTTTATATTGTTTGGTAGTTAATCCAGTCCAGGCATGGGTTATTTCATCGGTTAAAATAGCAAATTCTAATCCTTCTTTAACTCCTCGTGTTTCCCATTCATCGGTAAGCGCTTTACGAATTTCAATACTTTTCAAACGCTGATTAATCCATTCCCGACTGTAGCCTTTTTGTAGATACGTTTTTAATGCTCTATTAATAGCTAATTCCGGATCGGAAGTTTCCTCGAGCCGTTCATAACCCACACGAGCCAACCAAAGCTTAAATGGCTCGGCATTTGGAGAAGGAATTGATTGAATAATCCGAAGCATAACTTCTGTATCCGCCGCATCTGTTTGGTAATATTTTCCGTCTGCAGCCTGCATTTTCAGTTGTACGATTTTTTCGTACACCTCACTTCCTTCCTTTTGGAGCTTAATTTTAAGATCGCTCCAGTATCTACGGGGGATTGTGCTTCCAGTGAGCACTTCTACAACATCAACGACCGAAAAATACCACAATTCTTTTTCGTTGTCCCAGTGGCGACGAATCTTTTTCCCCTGAAAAATGGCAATTTGGGGGACTTGTGTCATGATCCCATTGTATTACCCTTTCGGTTATTTTTAAATAAGAAAAAACCAATTGCGTGGATGATGTAGAATAAAATAATGAAGAAGAAAAAATCACGCGTCCCAAACAAACTTCGCATTGGGGCAGGGATAGCGGCTGCGGGAGTAGCTGCGGCTAGTCTGCTTTGGATGACAAGCGGAAAGGGAAAAGCCTTGCAAGTGCCAGCCTATGAAGTAACTAGGGTGATAGACGGGGATACGTTTGTGACGAAGGAGGATCAACATATTCGTGTGGCATCTACGGAGGCCCCGGAGCTGGATATGTGCGGCGGGACGGAAGCAAAGGTCGCGCTTGAAAAACTCATCCTTGGTAAACCCGTGTACATGAAGATACTCTACCGCGATCCGTATGACCGGTTGGTGAGCTTGGTCTATAGCGAAAAAACATTTATCAACGCAGCAATGCTTGCCGGCGGGTATTCGTATTACGCGCGCAGTAGTCCCGGGGAAATAGGCGAGGAACTCAAGGATGCGACTGAAAAAGCTCGGGAGGGGAAGAAAGGAATCTTTAGCGCTTCGTGTACGCAGATGAAAAATGCGGAGAAACCGTCATGCAACATAAAAGGCAACACCCGTAACGGAGATATCTACTACGTACCAACTTGCGGCGTGTACGATAACGTTGAAGTGCAGCTCTACCTTGGCGACCAGTGGTTTTGTAGTGAAAAAGAAGCCATCAAAGCAGGATTCCGAAGGCCGGTGCAATGTAAGTAGGAGAAGTTAGGAGAAAGAGTTTGGTCTAAGCAGTAATTAATGACCTCTTCCGCTATTTTGGTTATAAAACGGTAATTTTCCTTCGTTATCCTCTTTATACCTTTTAATCCAAAAGTTTTCCCATTCAAATTGTTTTTCTAAATCGTTTATGATTGAATATTCAATGGTATCGTATACCCATTTCGCTCTTTGAGGAGCATTTATTCTGGACTCAATAACACCCTTCCCAATATATACTATCAAACCATTATTTTTGTATCGATATATGCCTCTTAAACCTTTGAGATCGGCAGCCGGCTTTACAATGTGTTCAAAGGTAGGATCAAGCTGGGCAAACCAGATGCTATTATCCTCGGTATCTTGTTTTACCTCAAACTGTCTATATTTTGGATTTTCATATTCAGAGATATTTCTAAGTAATATATTGTGCTCATATAGCTTCTGCGCAGCTGTAGATTTGGTGACATCATTAGGACTATCGGAATAGAGAGCTAATGTGTCCTTAAGCTTGCCTTCTATATCCTTAACACTTTTGTCTTGATAAAGAAACTGGAAATATATTCTGTAGTTTTCATGGTCAATGCCTGGCCGAACTCTATTGTATTGTTTTAAGTTGGCTATTTTAACAAACACAGCATTATAGCCTATATGCTCCTTACGTAAAGTAATTTTGGGAATTGTATCCCTAAGAAATGAGTCTGATCTCTGGTACCACTGAATTGCCATATATTAACAATAATATACTGTAATAAATGTGACTTTGTCAAGTACATGATTCACTGTTTCAGTATATCGGTTCATCAACTCGTATTTCTTCAACCACAAGTACCATTATAAGTTCATGATTGAATGATACGTTGACTAGGTTCGAATCCGGTCACCGGTATAAATTTTCTAAGGCTAGCAAAACTCTTCAGAAAAATTTGGCTCGAACTCGGGGAAAGCTTGATTTCTTGAAGAAATTCGGAGAAAACACAAAACCATTTCGCTTAAGAGCGGCGGAGGGGAATTGGACCCCCGACCTCGACTTTGGGAAAGTCGCATTCTACCACTGAACTACCGCCGCTTTCTGGGACGAAACCTATTGGTTGCCATCTCAAATCATAACACCAAATTCCGGTTCAAGCCCGGAATGATATTTTTGTTATCTTACTACTTCCCGTCTTACGGTAACGTCAGGACATTGCCCGGATGAATGAGATTGGGCTCCATGAGCTTGTTAGCTTGTGCAATCTCAATCCATTTGTACCCATCATTGTACATGGCAATTGCTATCTTCCAAAGCGAATCGCCCTGGACGACCGTATAGGTTTTGGCTTCCGGCTGCGTAGCGCTTGTCCCCGAGGCCACTTGTCCCTGGGGCATAATTGGCGTCACGACCGGGATGACGAGGTTTTGGCCTTCCTTAATATCATCGGCGTTCGTCAGGTTGTTGGCTGTCTGGATGTCTCCCCAGTTATACCCGGTTTTGAAATATTTCTCTGAAATTGACCAGAGCGTTTCCCCTGCCGCTACCGTGTGATTCTCTCCCGGAGTGGAGGATTCTACCTTTTCTTCATCCGTGGTCGTAGACTGGCCGGTTGGCTCTTGTGTTTTGCGGTTTTGGATAAAATTATAGACAAGTACCCCGACGACCAGAACGACCGCAATGCCTAAAACGAGAGAAATGTAACTTTCCGTAGATTCAAATCTTTTTTGTAAATCTTTAAACATTGTATGAAATTCCTCCATTCCAGGCAGAGATAGATGTGAGCGAAACGTAATAAATTTGTGTGCAAATTTAAACGTTTCAGCAACGTTGATCTGCAGTAGCAGATCTTACGTTGCGGGACCGAGGGGACTCGAACCCCCGACCTCCTCCTTGACAGGGAGGCGCTCTAACCAGGCTGAGCTACGATCCCAAAAACTCATAGTGATCTTATCATGGCGTTTGTGAGTGGTCAATCATTTTGGTAGGATGGAGATAATGAACACGCTTACGAATCTTGAACTTGCCCAACTTCTTCGGAAAATGGCGGCGGCGTACCAGATTTTGGATGAAAACCGGTTCAAAATAATCGCATATGAGCGCGCCGCAGACAGTATCGAGCATTTGACGAGTGAGGTCAAAGACCTGTGGGATGACGGCAAGCTTGATGAGATACCGGGTATCGGACAGCAGATCGCAAAACATATAGATGAGCTTTTTCGTACAGGACATATCACGCATTTTGACGCAGTTATGAAGCGCGTACCACCCGCGGTGTTCCCTCTCCTTCTCATTCCCGGCATTGGTCCCAAGAAAGCATATAAGCTGGTCACGGAGCTTGATATTGACGGTAAAGAAGAAGCCGTTCGTCTTCTTGCGGAGGCAGCCCGCGCACACAGGATAGCTCCTCTGGATGGATTCGGCGAAAAATCCGAAGCGGATATATTGGCTGCTATAGAAACCTACAATAAAGGCGAGATTAAAGAAAACAGAATGGAGTTGCCATTGGCTGACAGTATCGCGCAGGAGGTTATCGTTTATATAAAGAAGCTTGGGTCTCAGGTTATCGAAAAAATTGATGTTCTTGGCAGCCTCCGGCGACAAGTGGCAACCATTGGGGATATCGATATTGCAGTCGCGACCCAAAAACCGGATACTGTGATTGCGCGTTTTGTCACATACCCGCACCAGAAGCTTATCGAACAGGGACCGACGGGAGCTTCTCTTCTTCTCCATAACGGCAGACAGGTGGATCTGAGGGTACAGAATCCTCCATCCTACGGTGCGATGCTGCAGTACTTTACCGGATCAAAAAATCATAATATCAAGCTTCGATCGTATGGACTGACCAAGGGTAAGAGTTTGAACGAATATGGTATCAAAGATGTCAAAACCGGAAAGATGCGATCCTTCGGGACTGAGGAGGAGTTTTATAAGGAGTTGGATTTGCCGTGGATAGCACCGGAACTTCGGGAAGATAAGGGGGAAATTGAAGCATCTGCTGCGGGGAAGTTGCCACAGCTCCTTACACGAGCAGACATTAAGGGAGACCTTCATATTCATACGAATTACAATCTGGAAACTTCTCATGATCTGGGAACAGACCCGTTATCTGCATATCTTGATCGTGCAGCAGGGCTCGGG
Organism: Patescibacteria group bacterium; assembly: GCA_038078675.1. Classification (GTDB taxonomy): domain Bacteria; phylum Patescibacteriota; class Microgenomatia; order UBA10105; family UBA927; genus JBBTUC01. The sequence continues at coordinate 7,267 of JBBTUC010000056.1, read as the reverse complement.
TACAAGTACATAGGAATCAGTGATCATAACCCAAGCGTCACGAAGCACACGGCGAGTCAGATTGTCGAAATCATGAAACGAAGGAAGGACTACTACGACCGCCAAACGCAGGGCAAAAACGTACATGTATTTGTTATGTGTGAAGTAGATATACAGCCGGATGGAAAATTGGCATTGCCGGATTCGGCATTTGACTTCGTAGATGCCGTCATTGTTTCTATTCATTCGAGCTTTACCCAGACCCGTAAAGAGATGACCGCCCGGGTTATTGCTGCACTCATTGCACATCCGAAGGTCCGCATTTTTGGTCATCCAACGGGGAGGCTCCTTACCAAACGGGAGGGCGTAGAACTTGACTGGAAAGAAGTTTTTGCGGTTTGTAAAGAGCGGAATATTGCTTTGGAGATCAACGCATATCCTCAAAGGCTAGATTTGCCGGATAGTATCGTCTATGACGCGAGGAAAGAAGGTCTGAAATTTTGTATTAATACGGACAGCCACGCTACTAGCCAAATGGATATGATGCGATACGGAGTGTCCGTCGCCCGAAGGGGTTGGTGTGAGAAACGTGACATTGTGAATGCGTTAGAGTATAATGAATTTAGAAGTTGGTTATTAAAAAATTAAGTGTCATTCCCGCGAAGGCGGGAATCCAGAATATTTTTAAACTGGATCCCCGATCGGGTCGGGGATGACAAATGATAAGGAGGAACTATGTGGACACCATTGTGGATTGTTTTAGGTTTAGTGCTTCTGGTTGTGTTTTATTTTTGGTCTCTCTATAACGGCCTTGTTTCCCTTAAAACCAGTATAGAGGAGGCGTGGAGTCAGATTGACGTACAGCTTAAGCGCCGAGCTGATCTTATCCCGAATCTCGTCGAAACCATCAAGGGATACGCTAAGCATGAGAAAACAGTATTTTCTGATGTAACAAAAGCGCGAAGCGCGATGATGGGTGCGCGCTCCATGGAGAGTAAGGCCGCAGCAAGCGACATGCTTACCGCGGCTTTGGGTAAGCTCATTGCGATTGCAGAGGCGTACCCGCAACTGAAGGCTAATGAGAACTTCGTGCAGCTGCAGAAGGAACTTTCGGATACGGAAGATAAAGTGGCCTACAGCCGTCAGTATTACAATAATTTGATCCGTGACTATAACGAAAAGATCCGGACTTTCCCAAATACTTTTTTCAATGAGTCGCTTGGATTCAAAGAGAAGGAATACTTCCAGGCTCTCAAAGGCGAGAGGAAGAGTGTGAAGGTGAACTTCTCTTAACATGTCCATCCACTCCCAGATCCAAGGGAACATCACCAAGACGTACATCATCATGAGCGCGTTTGTGGTGTTTGTGGTGCTTGTCGCATACGTTTTGGGTGTGTCACTCGGGTACGGGACGAGCTTCATGTGGATAGCGGTGCTCTTTTCCGTCGTTTCAAGCTTTGTTAGTTACTACTGGGGGGACAAGATGGTCCTTGCTATGAGCGGGGCCAAACCTGCCAACAGGAAGCAGAATTTTGACTTCTACACCGTGGCGGAAAATCTTGCGATCGCTGCCGGCCTTCCCAAACCCAAGCTTTATGTCATCGATGATACGGCCATGAATGCGTTTGCTACCGGAAGAGACCCGGCTCACGCGGTGATATGCGCGACGACGGGAATTCTGGTCAAGCTTGAACGACGCGAGCTTGAGGGTGTGATTGCCCATGAACTCTCTCATATTAAAAACTTCGATACAAGGCTTATGGCCGTTGTTGCCGTTCTCGTTGGAACAGTGGCATTTTTAGCAGACATGTTTATGCGAAGCCTTTGGTGGGGTGGTCGGAGAGACCGCGATGAAGATAGAGGGGTAGGACAGATCATGCTGGTTGTAGGTATAGCACTTGCCATCATTACACCGATTGTTGCAACACTCATCCAACTGGCCGTTTCGCGGCGTCGCGAGTTTCTGGCAGATGCGTCAGCCGCTGATCTTACCCGATATCCGGAGGGCTTAGCACGCGCGCTTGAAAAGCTTACCGGCGATCGGGAAGTACTTGAGGCCGCGACCAATGCAACGGCTCACCTCTACGTCGTCAACCCATTTAAAGGGAAACAGTTTGCCGCGTGGTTTTCCGGCCTCTTCAACACCCACCCACCGATCGCGGAACGCATCAAAATCCTTCGGGCAATATAGTATGATCGGAAAAATTGTATATCTTCTTTTACGGTCATTGGGATTTGGAGCTGGTACATGGCCAGGGGAGGTGGCGCTACGGATTAATCCTCATATCCTCTTATCATTTGCATCGCAATTTCGAAAGGGAATTATTCTTGTCGCCGGAACGAACGGGAAAACGACGACCTCTCTCATGATTAAAACGATCCTTGAGGCCCAGGGATTGAGAGTGGTACACAACGCAAGTGGTGCCAATCTCCTCAACGGCATTGTATCAGCGTGCATCCAAGAAGCATCGTGGAGTGGTGAGCTCCATGCTGATTACGGGGTGTTTGAGGTGGATGAAAACAGCCTGCCGGGCGTAATGACAAATTTGTCATCGCGAGTCCGTTCTGACGGCGAAGCGATCTCACATAATCATGAGATTGCGGAGCCTGTCCCGAACTGTCATGAGAGATTGCTTCGCTACGCTCGCAATGACTGGAAGGGATCTCCTCGCAATGACAATAAACAAAAACTCATTATCGTGCTTCTCAATCTTTTTCGTGACCAACTGGATCGGTATGGGGAAGTAGATGTGATTGCGGAAAAATGGCAGAAATCGCTTGAATCGCTTGAATCGCAGGATCGAAAGACTCGCAAGACAAATGAAGTAAAAATTATTGCCAGTGCTGATGATCCGTTAGTTGCACACCTTGGGTTACACGCAAAGACAACATTTTTTGGTATAAATGATAAAACGAAGTTCTTACCCAAGATGGAGCATGCGACGGATTCGATATTTTGTTTGAACTGTGGGAGCCGTTTGAAGTATGAAGGCATCTATTTTTCTCATCTCGGGATTTGGAGCTGCACGAAGTGCGGAGAGAAGCGCCCCAATCCGGATATTTCCGAAGGAAAATCTCCCTTGCCCGGACTTTATAACCGTTACAATACGCTGGCTGCGCTTTGTGTAGCAAAAGTATTGCATGTACCGGCAGATCTTTCGAATTTTCACCCGGCGTTTGGGAGGCAGGAAGAAATCGGAAATGTAAAAATATTTCTTTCTAAAAATCCCACCGGTTTTAACCAGTCCCTGCGAACAGTACTTGAGTTGGGGGCCAAACACTTGCTTCTCGTATTAAATGACCGAATTCCTGACGGCAGAGATGTTTCATGGATTTGGGATGTGGATTTTGAAATGATTCCAAAAAACATTTCTGTCGCCGTCAGTGGTGATCGCGTCTATGATCTTGCACTTCGTTTGAAATACGCCGGTATTAATGCAATCATATGTCAGCGTTTGGACTATGCATTGGAGACAGATAAAATTCTCTATGTATTGCCAACATACTCGGCGATGTTAGAGGTTAGGAAGATATTATCTGGTAATAAAATATTGTAGTGAAGATCCATAAGCTATTATATTGACAATCATATAGCGGTCGCGACATGATTGTCAATCAATAAAATATATGGTTATAAACATCGCGTGGTTGTATCCGGATTTGATGTCCACCTATGGAGACAGGGGAAACGTCATCGTTTTGCAAAAACGATGCGAGTGGAGCGGGATTGACGCTACGATTGTACCAATTACTCTTGAGTCCAAAGTCATGAGTCTTATGTCCTGCGACCTTATTTTTATGGGTGGGGCGCAGGACCGGCAGCAAAAACTCGTAGGAGAGGATTTTTTGAAGCGCAAAGGCCCTGTGGTAAAAGAGATGGTCGAGAAGGGTATCCCGGCGCTTTTTGTCTGTGCGGCGTATCAGTTCGTCGGCCATTACTACAAGCCATATCAAGGAGAAAAGATTCCGGGTGCAGGGATATTTGATCTTTATACCGAACACCCCGGCGATCAGGCAAAGAGATTGATTGGCAACATCGTGGCAGAGATTATTTCACCATTGTCATCGCGAGTCCGTTCTGACGGCGACGCGATCTCATATAGTGAGATTGCTTCGTCGAAGACTCCTCGCAATGACAATACCATTATTGGTTTTGAGAATCATGGCGGAAGGACGTATTTAGGATCAAAGCTTCAACCTTTTGCCCGCGTCAAACACGGCTTTGGAAACAACGGGGAGGATGGCTTCGAAGGAGCGGTGTATAAGAATTCGATCGGGTCGTATTTCCATGGACCGCTTCTCCCAAAAAATCCGCATATTGCGGATTGGCTGATTGCCAAGGCGTTGGAGATAAAATATAGAAAAGTTGTTACTCTTCAGCCTCTCGACGATTCCCTCGAGTGGCAAGCGCATAATCAGATGATATAATGGTTGTAGCATGGATATCCAACATATTGCAAAACTTGCCAACCTCCTTATCGACGCGGATCAAGAGAAACTTTTTACCCTGCAGTTGACCGCAATATTGGCATTTGTGTCGAAGCTTCAAAGTGTTTCCACGGAAAACGTGGAACCGACGGCGCAGGTGACGGGGCTGGTCAATGTGTATCGTGCAGATGTGGTGGATCAGTCGCGGATCCTGACACAAGCACAGGTGTTATCAAACGCAAAGAAAACGCATAACGGTTATTTTGTCGTCCCTTCGGTATGGACATAAAGGATCTCACAATACAAAAAGCCCTCGAGGGCTATCGAAAAAAACAGTTTTCTTCTGTAGATGTGGTAACTGCGTGTTTGGAAAACGTAGGGCGGTACAACAAAGAATATAACGTTCTTCTGACGGTAAGAGATGAGAAAGATATCATTGAGGAAGCAAAACGTGTTGACTCCTCGTTGCCGCTTGGAGGTATCCCGATCGTTCTCAAAGATTTATTTACAACAGACGGCGTCAGGACAACTGCTGGCTCTAAAGTATTAGATGCTTATATACCTCCGTATGACGCAACGGTTGTACGAAAACTTAAAGATGCAGGCGCCATCATCATCGGAAAAGCCAATCAGGATGCATGGGGTCACGGCAGTAGCGGAGAGAATTCTGACTTTGGCTCAACAAAGAATCCATTTGATCCCAGCCGCGTCCCGGGCGGCTCAAGTTCCGGTTCTGCTGTCGCGGTAGCTATGGGAATGGCGTTAGCAGCAACAGGTACGGATACCGGCAGCTCCGTACGGCTTCCTGCCGCCTTTTGTAACCTTGTGGGGCTTAAACCCACATACGGCCGTGTTTCCCGTTATGGAATTATTGCCATGGCTTCGTCGTTTGACTCTGTCGGGCATTTGACAAAAACAGTCTATGACAATGCACTCATCTGTGAGATAACAGCGGGAAAGGATCCGTTTGACGGGACATCTGCAGAAGTTCCTGTACCGAAGTATACCGGGAAACTTGGTAAAACGCTTAAAGGAGTTACCGTAGGAATCCCAAAGGAATATTTCGAAATGAAAGGGATGGATCCGCGTATCAATGATCTCACCCGGAAGGCGCTGGACACAATGCAGGGACTTGGCGCGCAAGTTATAGATATATCATTGCCTCATACCAATGTCGCAATGGAATGTTATTACATTTTGGTTCCTTCGGAGGTAAGCTCAAATCTGGCACGTTTTGACGGAGTTCGATTTGGGAATGGCAGAGATGAGTTTGGGGCGGAAAGTAAGCGCCGGATGATGATTGGGACGTATGCACTATCGTCGGGATACTATGATGCATACTATAAGACCGCATCTAAAGTCAGGACGCTTATCAAAAAGGATTTTGATGACGCATTTGCCACGGTGGATGTAATTGTGGCGCCTTCTTCTCCAACGCTTCCATTTAGAATCGGTGAGAAATCAAATGATCCGCTCGCAATGTATTTATCGGATATTTTTGTGTGTCCGGTGAATATTGCCGGTATTCCGGCGCTTAATGTGCCCTGTGGATTTGTAGACAAATTACCGGTGGGGATTCAGCTTATCGGTCCCCAGTGGAGTGAAGAGAAGTTATTTTCAATAGGGAATGCGTATGAATTACGAACCAATAATCGGCATTGAGGTCCATGTGGAGCTTGCCACGCGAAGCAAAATGTTTTGCGGCTGTCCTGCGGACCATTTTAGTAAGGAAGCCAATACTCAGACGTGCCCGGTATGCCTGGGGTTGCCGGGTGCACTTCCGGTACCAAACAAGAAAGCCGTGGAATGGGGGATTCTTTTGGGTTTAGCGCTTGGTTGCACCATCAATGAGGAATCCAAATTTGACCGGAAGCATTACTTTTATCCGGATTTGCCCAAAGGATACCAGATAAGCCAATATGATGTGCCACTGTGTATTGATGGTAGTTTTGTCATTGCGAGGAGCGAGTCTTCGAGTGACGCGGCAATCTCAAATAATAGTGAGATTGCTTCGCCGTCTGAACGGTCTCGCAATGACAAAAAAATTAGAATTCGACGAGTCCATCTTGAGGAAGACACCGGGAAGCTGCAGCACCAAGGCAATGAGACGCTCGTTGATTTCAACAGAAGCGGGGTCCCCCTTGCGGAGATTGTCACGGAGCCGGACTTCCGGTCAATTGAGGAAGTAGACGTATTCGTCAAAAAACTCCAGCAGATCGTGCGTTATCTTGGAATTTCCGGTGCTGATATGGAGAAGGGCTCAATGCGCATCGAGCCGAGCGTGTCAATGAGACTCAGGACTGAAGACGTAAGACGTAAGAGTGAATTACCCCATTATCGGGTGGAGATAAAAAATATTAATTCGTTTAAGTTTGCCAGAAACGCTATTACGTATGAAATTGAGAGACAAACAGAAATTCTTGAACGGGGAGAGCAGCCTGCACAGCAGACGCGGGGGTTTGTGGAGGGCAAGGGCATCACCGTCGCCCAGCGGGAGAAAGAAGAAGCCCATGACTACCGCTATTTCCCGGAGCCGGACATTCCACCCATGCGATTTTCTGGACGGATGATATCAGACATAAGACGTAAGATTGGGGAATTGCCGGATGCGAAGAGGGAAAGATTTATAAAAATGTATGAATTGAGTGAGTATGATGCAGGGCAACTTACCGAGACACGGGAGCGCTCTGAGTTTTTTGAAGATATCTTACGTCATATGTCATCAGTCATAAGTCCAAAGACCGTCGCAAACATCATCATCAACAAAAAAGCTAAGACGAAAGAAGAGGTGACAAACTCTTTGCAAAGCCCACCTGGCATTCCCGAAAGCGAACTCCAAACGATCATAGAACACGTGCTC
>JBBTUC010000055.1:0-17210 GCA_038078675.1 Patescibacteria group bacterium | reverse complement strand
CGCTTGTCCGGAATGACATATAACCATAGGACATTTTCGCTGGGGAATGCCGTAGAGGACATAATCGCTGGGGAATTACACTCCAAAATTGGGGTATTGACAAGTGATTTTTATCTTGCTACTGTTAATGAAAGATATATGAACTGCCCAGTTTCTAAAAAGCAATCTCGAGGTTTCACACTCATCGAACTTCTCGTTGTTATTGGTATTTTGGCAGTGCTTCTCTCTATCGTCCTCATTGCAATCAATCCTGCACGACAATTTTCCCAGGCAAATAACACAAAGCGACGCAGTGATACCGTAGCTATTCTTAATGCAATCAGTCAATATAGCGCAGACAATAAAGGGTCTTTGCCCAGTCAAGTAACGACAACTGTACAAAATATTGCAAATACGGGTGCGGATCTGTGCACACCGCTCAGCGTGACCGTCCAGTATTTATCCGCATTCCCGAGAGATCCATTAGTATCAGCCGGCGCACAGATCACCGATTGTGCGGTAGCCTATGATACGGGGTACAGCGTTGTCAAAGACGCAAGCAATAGGGTCACGGTTGCAGCCCCGCAAGCAGAATTGAGTGAGACGATATCTGTCACGAGATGATTTTTGCTCCGGGAATAGAATGAAAGCCACAAAAAGACAGCACAAGCGCTCAATTCATCTAAACACGGTCAAACCCATTATTTCATTCCTCATCGTTTTGGTTGCATTTTCACTGTTCATGCTTTTTAATACTTACAAAAACAGCATCCTTGCGTCCGGCTCGTTTAACTCCTATCTTCTTCTCACCACTGTTGCCATGGGGCTTCTTGTGGCGCTTCTCTTTCTCGTGAACCCTTCTTCAAAATAATTACACATCTCTTTATTGTCGTCATTAAGCGAAAGGTAGATAATAGTATCGAAGGAGGTGAGTGATTATGTGTCAAACTTGTGGATGCACGCCATGCGCGAAATGCGGTAAGGATATTAAAAATGCCGCGTGCAGCGGCTGCAATAAAAAATCAAACGAGTGTACATGTGAGAAGAAATAGCAAGCGCTATATGCTTACTAATTTTATTAGTTTTTGTGACAATCGATGATAATGGATGTCAAGTGGTATTAATATTTATGTCAGAAGTTGTAGAAAATAATAGAAATAAAATGCTTTGGTTTGGAGCTGGTGCTCCGGAGATCGCCCCCCATGTTGAAAGATTTCATCGTGTTAACGTTGCGAGTGAAGATTTAAGCATGGGTATAGCAAAATCTCTTACCTCTGGAGGAGTAGAAAAGAGGTATCGTATGGGTGCGTCTGTTTTTTTTCTGCCGGAGGAATTACACGCAGATGATTCTACTGATCTTCAAACTATTCTCTCAAAAGCAAAAGAAAAAGGTATTCAAGTGGTTGTCTATTCAGGAGGGATAAATTGGCGAGGTGGAAAATATATACATGAGAAAGAGATGATTACTTCGGGAGAAGGAATAAAAAGAAAAGGTCTCATAGCGTTGTCTCAAGACATATCGAGTGAGCAATTCCAGAATTTATCACCGGAATCAAAAAAAGAAGAGGTTCAAAAATCTGCGTTAAACTTTCTTGCCGAAACGGGAAAAAGTGTGGTGATCACTGTTGATCCTGAGATTCGAACGGGATCAATCAATGCGTCATTTCTCCGCGCAGATGCAATTGCTAAAAAGACCATACTTGAACAAATACGTGCTTCAGGAGCGGAGGCGCTCGTCATCAATTGGAGCGATGGAGGTTTTAAAGATATTCAAATACAACTCGACGGATTCATTCAGATTGTTGAAGATATTCGGTCTGCAGTTCAACAGGGATTTTTATCCTTAGATGATGCCATACGTATCGCGAAAGACGGTATTACTAGCCAAGAGGAACATGCTAACCTTGTTTCGGTTCTTAAGAAAGTGAAAGTTAAAAAAGAAATGGCATCAGCGAGATCCCTATTGGAAAACAAAAAAAATAGAAAAAAACAGCATCTGCGAGAAACAGTATTCTTGAGTGGATTTGAAGCCCTTCAGTATTTTGAGCAATTTAATGATATAGATAATATAAATGGAGCTTCCCCGGCATTAGCTTCTGAGCTCGCCTTTCCATTCAGTAGTACAGACAGTAATCGTTTTAAACGAACATTCCTTCGTAATTTGTCTAATCAATTAGTTAAAATAGTGGGTACGAATGAATCAAACCCCATTGTTGATGCAATTCTTTATAATATGTTACCAACTCGCTCAATCGATCAGACTGGAGATGCACTCGTTATTTTTCGACTGCTTGAGTTGGGCAGGGGAAAAATGCCGAGACCAGACATAAATACCAATGAAACATCCATGCTGATTGCTAGACACCTTATCGATATATCCTTAGGTAGCGGCGTTGATGTAACGTTAGGAGATACGTCGGGGAGTGTTGTGAATGCAGCTTCTCCGGATATTGGGACTCCGACGATAAGTAATCTTATTCATGGTAATAAATCTCTCTATTTAGAAACTCGGGATAACCCACAGGCTCCCTCTATTCACATGGAAGTCAAACGAGCGCTTTCGGAAGTTGAGCGTTTGATCGCGGTACAAAAACTTGGTCTTATAACGCAGGACATTGATCATGCTCCCGTGATCCATCGATACATTCCGGTACATTTAATAGAAGAGGATGTCCATCACTCAAATACCTCAAAACTTCATATACCGCGTAAACTCGATACCGAGCGTTTTAATAGGATAAAGCAGGATAAAGGGCTTATTGTTGGAAGTTCCAAGAATAAAAATGATAGATTATGGTCACTAGCCCAGCCTTTGTTTGAGAATTCTCTGACGTAGATATTTTTTCGGTATATAATTACGTTTCGTATGACCAGACGACGCATTGCTGTTCTTGCCCTTGCCGGAGTTTTAGCTGCCGGGGGGGGCGGGGTTGCCTATCGAAAACAGCAAGCTATTGCAGTGTCCGTCAAATCTTCCGTCAAAACTACGGTTGTCCAGAGGACTACTTTTGAAAAAACTATTACATCGTCCGGGAAAACGAAAGCAAAAAAATCCGTCGATCTTAAATTTCAAACTTCAGGAAAGCTTACCTGGGTTGGGGTCAAAGAAGGGGATCGTGTAACCGCGTATCAGGCCATAGCTAGTCTCGATAGCCGTGAAGTACAGAAGAATTTGGAAAAGGCATTACGGGATTATTCTTCGGAGCGAAACGACTTTGAAGAGACGTGGAGAGTCACGTATAAGGGTATGAAAAATCCTGATACTGCGCTTACCGATACAGTGAAGCGGATATTGGAAAAAAATCAGTGGGATCTAGAGAAGGCAGTACTTGATGTAGAGCTCAAACATCTCTCTCTAGAATATTCTTCGTTACTATCTCCAATTTCAGGAATTATCACCGGAATAGATACACCGGTTGCAGGAGTGAATATTACTCCGGCTTCCGCCGTCTTTGTGGTTGTAGATCCGGACTCTTTGGTGTTTGAGGCAAGTGTCGATGAAGTGGATGTAGGGGTAGTGGCTTTGGGTAGTATGGCAACCGTAATGCTCGATGCATACCCTAATACGTTATTTGAAGGGAAAATATCATCGATCGCCTACGCCGCCAAGACATCAAGCGGTGGCGCGACGGTATTTCCAGTGGAAATTGCATTGACAGCGTCTTCTTCTCCACCTCTCCGGATTGGACTAAATGGCGATGTATCGATTTATACTTCATCTATTCCCCAAGCACTTGTTATTCGATCAGAGGCTATTCGGGAAGAAGGAGATAAGTCGTTTGTGTATAAAAAAACTAGCTCCGGATATTCGAAAGTATTTGTTGAGATAGGAGAGAGAAGCGATAGTAGCATTGTTATTCGAACCGGAATTAACGAAGGAGACGAGGTGGTAGTAAAAGGATTTACCAACATCCTGAAATAATTTCATGATAAAAGAAGAAGTACTTCGTGTATCCCATATAGCCAAAGAGTACAGGATGGATGGTCTTACATTTACCGCACTTCACGATGCGTCGTTTGTAATTACTCAAGGCGAGTTTGTAGCGATAATGGGTCCATCAGGGAGCGGTAAATCCACACTTATGCATATTATCGGTGGCCTGGATCGACCATCAAAGGGAAATGTTTATATCTCGGGAGTGGATATAAGCCGTGCAAAAGACCGGGATCTCGCGCGCATACGTAATACTTCTATCGGATTTGTTTTTCAGCAGTTTAATCTTCTGCGCAAAACATCAGCTATTGCAAACGTCGAGCTTCCACTTGTCTATCGAGGTACATCTTTACGGGAACGGCATGAACGAGCCAAAAGTATTCTTGAAGAAGTAGGGTTAGGGGATAAGTTGATAAACCTTCCCTCACAACTTTCCGGGGGACAACAGCAGCGTGTAGCTATCGCGCGTGCGCTTATTACTGACCCGCAAATCCTTTTGGCAGATGAACCTACAGGCAATCTAGATAGCAAATCAGGCGCTGATATTCTCTCCTTGTTTGATGAACTGCACAACAAAGGTAGGACCATCGTTTTGGTTACCCACGAAACGGAAGTCGCCAGGCACGCGCGGCGCATCCTACGCATTGCCGATGGTAGGATTATTGAGGATAAAAAGGTTACACGATCATGAATACGTTTGAATATATACGGCTTGCGCTGCGGGCGTTGCGGACCAATAAAGTTCGTTCGATCCTCACGATGCTGGGTATTATTATCGGCGTTGCTTCCGTCATCCTACTTGTTTCCATCGGTACCGGGATTCAAGCGTATGTGACGAACCAATTTGCTTCGCTTGGTTCAAATAAGATTTTTGTGTTGCCGGGTAAAGTGGATTTGAAACAGTTAGGAGGAAGGCCGATGTTACCAGTGAGCAAGTTTGTACTTGAAGATGTTGCGAGTTTGTCTCGGGCGAGCGAAGGCATCTCCGCCGTGACACCAACTATTGTCCAAAACGGAACGATTGCCTACCAAGGAAAAATCATAGCAATAGAAGTCGCTGGTGTTTGGGAGAATTATTTTCAGATTTCTAATTTTGTCGCCGAGAAAGGATCGATCATCACGCAAAACGACGTTGAACGGTCCAGAAAAGTCATCGTATTGGGTTCAAAGCCAGCAAAAGACTTGTTTGGTGAATTAGAGCCTGTTGGTAAATCGGTAACGATTGGCGAGATTCGATACAGCGTTAAAGGAACCCTCGTATCTAAAGGTGGAGAAGGGGGAATTGGGCATACAGTAGACGACCATGTGTTTATTCCGCTTACATCGGCCATGCGACAGTTCAATCAAGATCGGCCATATACGTTGCTGGTTGAAGCGACAAGCGAAGACGTCGTGAAGCAGACGGTAAGCGATATAAAGCGTGTCTTGATGAGGCGATTGAAGGAAGACGATTTTACCGTTATTGAACAAACAGAGCTTCTCACGACCATAACGCAGTTTATTAGTGTCATTACAATTGCTTTAGGCGGGATCGCTGCTATTTCTCTTTTCGTCGGTGGTATCGGCATCATGAATATCATGCTCGTTTCCGTCACCGAACGGACGCGTGAGATTGGGCTTCGGAAAGCAGTAGGGGCCACCGGGCACGATATCCTTCTTCAATTCTTAATTGAATCGGTCATCGTCAGCCTGGTTGGTGGTGTCATCGGCATTCTATTAGGGGCGGCAGGATCATTTGCACTCCGGGCGTTTGTGCAAACAGAAGTCACTCTTTGGTCCGTTCTTCTTGCTTCAGGTTTCTCCGCCCTCATCGGTATCATTTTTGGTGTCGCCCCCGCCATCCGTGCCGCACGCCTTGACCCCATCGAAGCATTGCGATATGAGTGATACAACAAATAGGCTTTATATTATGTGCGGCTTGCCTTTTTCCGGCAAGACGACATTGGCTAAAAAGATAGCAGAGCATACCGGAGCCAAGCTCATCGCATTTGATCAGCTGTGGTTAGAGCTGGGAAAGGACACAAACGTAGCGCATTTGTTAAAAGGTGACGAAGGATGGAGGTTTACTCGCAGCGTTGCAAAAGAGAGAATTGCAGAATGTCTCAAAAATAGTCGGTCTGTCGTTTATGATGACATAAATGTAAAACGTGAACATAGAGAGGAACTAAGAGAGGTTGCAAAACACCACGGTGCTATGGCAATTGTGGTTTATATTGACACCCCTTTAGCCATAAGAGAAGAAAGAGAGAAGGATAATCTATTTACGAAACGAAGACATGATGTAGAACCGGTAAACTCAAAAAAAGCTCTCGCTCAATTTGATAAACCTGGACCGCCAGAACAGCTTATTGTGTTTGCTTTCGAAAATAACCTCGAAGAATGGCTGGGAAGGCTATAAGTTAAAAAAGAGCACCCGATGAAATTATTTTACTCGTCATGCACGTGCATTGCGAGTAGAGTAAAATCCTTTGAAAAACAGAAAATATTTTGATTGACAAACTTAACGCGGTCGCGTTATGATTGTCAACCAAATAATTTATCGTGTCTGTGTGATATGGCCAGGCCTTAGCCCCGGAAGGCCTGGCCTTGAGAAAATTAATGCACCGTATAGATTCGTGGGGCAGATTTATTCAGAAGGATTTCATGTTACTATGTTTCGAAACATAGTAACTATATATATGAGGATTATTCGATTGGCAGAAATCGCGCGAGTTCCGGCATCACATGAAAATCCGGCAGATCCTGGCGTGCTAAAGCAGGTTCTATTTCGAAAGGATGATCTCGCGCCGGGGAGGATTCAGATGATCAACTGGGCGACACTCCTGCCGGGAAAAACGTTTCGCGCGCACTATCACGAAGACATGGATGAGATATTCATTATGTTAGATGGTGATGTAGAAATAACAGTTGGAGCTGAGAAAGCCGTATTAACAAAAGGAGATACTATTGTCATTTCCGAAAGTTCGGTTCACGTTATGAAAAACCTTAGGAAGCGACCGGTTGTCTATATCGCTATTGGCATTGCCAGAGATTGTGGCGGCAGAACTGTTGTGATGTAGTTTGAGTCTCTTGCCTTTGGCTTTCCAACTCCGCTACAATGATCAGACAGTGGAAAAAGTTATCAAGCATCACGAAACCTCAGGAGAGCAGCCCACAATTGTCATCCAGCAGCCCGGCGGCGTGATACAGGCAGTAGTTGTTGTTCTTCTGGTTGTTTGTTCCTTTCTCTTGGGTTCGCTCTGGACGAAAGTGCAGATTTTGGAACGCGGAGGAGTTATCGCCGCTGCCAATCCGTCAGTAATTAATTCACCACCGGCAGCTGCGGCTCCGGCTGCTCAACCTCCCGTGCAGGAGGCCAAAGACGTGCCGAAGGTAACGAAAGATGATCACGTACGAGGCGATTCGAAAGCACGGATAGCCCTTATAGAGTATTCGGATTTAGAATGCCCTTTTTGTAAAAGTGTTCATCCGACGATTAAGCAAGTGCTTGATACATACAAGAGTCAGGTGATGTGGGTATACAGGCACTATCCTCTTTCATTTCATGCTAATGCAGAGAAGGAAGCCGAAGCCAGTGAGTGTGCGAATGAACTGGGAGGGAGCGATGCGTTCTGGAAGTATGTCGATACCATCTATGAGCGTACGACATCCAATGGTACCGGATTTGCCTTGGATAAACTCGTCCCGCTCGCCAAGGAGTTGGGTCTGGATGAAGTAAAATTTAAAGCGTGTCTGGATGGCGGCAAATTTGCTGATCATGTGAAGCAGGATATGGACGGTGGATCTAAAGCCGGCGTGTCCGGCACACCGGGCAATATCATTTTGGATACCAAAACGGGCAAGACGCGCCTCATCCCAGGAGCGGTGCCAATCGCAAGTTTCAAATCTGCCATTGATGAGATGCTAAAATAACGCTTCCTGGAGATGTTTAGGGATCGTTTTACCCAGGTGTTTAAATCCTTCTAGAGTCACCATTCTTCCGCGTGGGGTACGTTTGAGAAATCCGATCTGCATGATGTAGGGTTCAAGTACTTCCTCCACCGTGCCGATATCCTCAGAAAGCGCCGCCGCGACGGTCTCTATCCCGACGGGTCCGCCGGAAAATTTATCGATGATAGTCAAAAGAAGCCGTCGGTCGGAATCATCCAACCCCATGGTGTCAATTTCGAGCATTGATAGCGACCGCGCAAGAATTGCTTCCGTAATACTCCCATCGCCTTCGACTTGAGCCACGTCACGCACGCGTTTAAGGAGTCGGAGAGCTATGCGGGGGGTTCCACGGCCGCGGCGGGAGAGTTCAGTCAATGCCGTAGGGTGAATCTGGGTGTTAAGTTTTTTAGCTGCCTGGATTAAGATGTGTTTCAGCTCGTCAGGAGTATAAAAGGCTAATCGCGACACGACACCAAAGCGGTCACGTAAGGGATTTGTGAGAAGTCCTATTCGGGTGGTGGCACCGATAATAGTAAATGGCGGGAGATCCAGGCGGAGTGTGCGGGCGGACGGTCCTTTGCCGATGACGATATCGAGCGCAAAGTCTTCCATAGCCGGGTATATCGTTTCCTCGACGACTTTATTAAGCCGGTGGATTTCATCGATAAAAAGTATGTCGTGCGGTTCGAGGTTCGTCAGAATAGAGGCGAGATCTCCTGCCCTTTCTATGGCGGGACCGCTCGTCACCCGGACGTTTACCCCCAATTCTTTGCCAATGAGGTGCGCCATTGTGGTTTTCCCAAGTCCCGGTGGGCCATAGAGAAGGATGTGTTCTAAGGGTTCTTTACGTTTTTTAGCGGCGGCTATCGCGATAGCCAGGGTTTCTTTCAATTTTCCCTGCCCGCGAAATTCGCTCCACGATCCTGCACGAAGTGAGGTGAGGAGTTTTTCTTCCTCGGGTGTCGGGCTATCAAGGATTGGATCTTTCGGTACTATTGGTGTTTTTTTATCCATGTGATTGATTTTTGCTTAAATATTTAAGCGCCAAACGAATTTTATCTTCCACCGTGACATCGCTGGATTTGATCTGCTTGATTGCCTCTATGGCTTCTGTTTTGCCAAATCCCATGGATTCGAGCGCTTCAAGAACATCCCTTGTTTGTCCGTGATCGTCGGTGGATAAATCGAGTTCTTCAAGGCTCCCCAGCTTGGTCTTGAGTTCAATGATTATTTTCTGCGCGTTTTTTTTGCCTAAGCGGGGGATGGTGGTAAAAAATGATACGTCCGCCGTGGCTATTGCCCGACGTATGAGCGTGGCTCCCCGGTCGATAACGGCAAGAGCCGTACGGGGTCCTATGCCTGACACGGAAATAAGCAGGAGGAAGAGTGAAAGCTCTTCTTGAGAAAGAAATCCGTATAAATCCAGCGCATCTTCCCGAACGTGTGTATGGATGTAAAGCATAATGGGTGCCCCTGGTTTTAGGTCGCCCATGAGATGATCCGGAACGAAGACCCGGTACCCGACACCGCCAACCATGACGATGATGGGACTCGCAAGCGTATCAACAACTCCCCGAAGTGCTCCTATCATAAATATTTACCCTTTAGTTTATACGAATAGAGATGTGTGAGCGCAATGGCCAGAGCATCCGCAGTATCGTCGGGTTTTGGGGGTTTTGCAAGGTGGAGAAGTTTGACGACCATGCGCGTCACTTGTGTTTTATCCGCTCTTCCGTCACCGGTTATGGCAAGTTTCACCGCCGGCGGAGAATACGACACTACAGGGATATGATGTTGAGCGGAGGCGAGGAGAATAACTCCCCGTGCTTGTGCTACAGGAATGACCGTTTTTGCATTTGTTGCAAAGAATAGATCCTCAAGTGCAACACTGTGTGGTCTATGTTTAACAAGAAGTGCCGAAATATGACGATGAATTAAATGTAATCGTTCTTCCGGAGATTCGTTTATCTGTGTGGTAATACAACCGTACGAGAGAAAGCCGATTCGGCTGCCCTCAACCGTAACCACAGCCCATCCTACACGTGCAGTACCGGGGTCAATACCTATGATAATCATGTGGAGTTGTTATATCATATACTGTAATCAATGCAACACGTTATCAAATATATCCTTGTGGCGATAGCCGGTGCAGCTGTGGTTTCCGTCGTAAGTCTCCTCTGGCCTAAGTTTACGGCCAAACCGGAGCCAAACGCGCTTGAGCAAGTTCGAGACGCCGTGCTCGGTACGGAAATTGGACAAAATGCGGCAGCGCTTTTAGGTGTTACCAATGACCATCCGCAACCGCTCAATCTTTCCGATACGGTTTCCTCCGTGGCCGGTATGGTTACTTCCTCCGTTGAACAAAAAGTTTCTCAAATCGTTTCCGATCAAGTGGCGGCCCAAGTCGTAAAGCAATATAAGCAATTACCGGAAATTCAACAGACATATGTTACAGAGACTATTTGTAAGCCGAAAGAATAGGATAGAATAAACGATATGATCGCTGTATATACATTGCTCAGCGTTGGTATTGTCAGTTTATTATCGCTTCTGGGAGCGTTGTTGTTTTTCGTTAGCGATGCAGCCGTAGGGTCGCTCATAACTTATTCTCTTGCGGTATCATCGGGAGTAATGTTGGGAAGTGTTTTTTTTGACGTACTGCCCGAGAGTATCACACTTTTTCCTGATGGCGCGCTCGGAGTGACACTTGCCGGATTTATCGGATTTTTTGCACTGGAGAAACTGCTTTCCTGGCACCATCATACCCAAGGGGATCATCATGGGGATCATGATGAGAAACCGGTCGCACTACTTACGTTGCTGGGCGATGGCATCCATAACTTCGTTGATGGAGTGGTTATTGCTTCAGGCTATCTTGTATCTATCCCAATAGGTATTTCTACAACGATTGCGGTGGTTGCGCACGAAATTCCACACGAAATGAGTGATTTTTTGGTGTTGTTACATGCCGGGTTACCGAAATCAAAGGCGCTTTTATATAATTTTTATTCTGCCCTCACCGCCATCGCCGGGGCATGCGTGGTTCTTTTTTTCTCGCTACGGGTTGAATCATTAGGGCGTTATCTTCTTCCATTTGCGGCGGGAAATTTTCTTTATATTGCGGCAAGTGATCTCATACCGGAGCTTCTCAAAAAACGTCGGCTGAGTATATCAATAGTGCAAATTGTTCTTCTTATTTTCGGGGTAATCATCATCAATATTGTACGTATATTCGTGAAGTAATTGTGTTATGAGTACTGCCTCGCTACGAGAGCGCATCCGAAGGTGGATTCCCAGTATCATTGCCGGCGGGGCGGATAACGATCCGGCCGGTATTGCAACCTATTCTCTCTCCGGAGCAATGTTTGGATACAATCAATTGTGGCTCCTTATTCTTTCAACTCCTATGCTTATTGCGGTTCAAGCGATGTGTGCCCGACTGGGTGACGTGAAGCGGGAAGGGCTTATGACCATCATTAAAGCACACTACGCGCCGGTGGTGGCGTACGCATCGGCTGGAATTCTCATCATTGCCAACACCACCACGCTGGGCGCGGATCTTGCCGGTGTGTCCGAGGTGGTCGGACTCGTCACGAAGACTTCGTATATTTGGTGGGTGATTCCGATTTCAATCGTATTATGGTACCTCGTGGTATTTAATAATTTTCGACGAATTGAACGATATTTGTTTATTCTTTCTTTCGTTTTTCTTTCCTATGTTGTGGCGGGATTTCTTGCGCGTCCCCAGTGGCGGGAAGTACTAAGCGCGATCGTTGCCCCTCATATTGATTTTTCTTTTAACTACCTTCTGGCAGGTATCGGGTTATTGGGAACGACGATTACGCCGTTTCTCTTTTTTTGGCAAGCGAAACAAGGCATGGAGGAAAAAATGTCCGGTCGGGAGCTTGTGGTTGTAGCAAAACGTGAAGATGCGTTTCTTGCCCCGGGGTTTATCTATAGTAATATTATATCTCTCTTTATTATGATTGCCTCGTCCCGGGCGCTTTTTGGGAAGGGGGGTATATCGGTGTTTACTGCGGGGGACGCGGCTCGGGCGCTTGAGCCGCTCGCAGGGTCGTGGGCAAGCGGGTTATTTGCCATAGGCATCGTGGGATCAGGACTACTTGCGGTACCGGTTCTTGCTACCTCGACTGCGTATGCGGTGAGTGAGGCATTCGGATGGCGGGATAGTCTATCAGACCGGCCAAATAAAGCAAAAGGGTTTTATACCGTATTGACGGCTGCGATGATTGTGGGGGTAGCTATTGCCGCAAGCGGTGTCGCACCGATGAAGGCGCTTCTGTACTCGCAGGTTTTAAGCGGTATGTTGGGGCCAATACTTATCATCCTGATCCTTTTTATGTGTAATGATAAGAAAATTATGGGTCACTACGTCAACCGTTGGTTTGACAACTTTTTTGGATGGCTCACTGTTATCGTTCTCATAGCAGGATCTATCGGTATATTCTGGCAACTTTTCGCTTCATGATACAATGATCCTCATGGACGAAACTCTTGTGTCACGCGCCAGAGACATCATAACGAAGCTTGCCCTTGACGAGAAGCGAAAAAGCATTCGGGAGTTTGAGGCAGAAAGCATGAAGCCCAATTTTTGGGCAGATCCTCAGGTGGCCGCTAAAAAGATGAAGGCGCTTTCCACGCTCCGGAAGGAGCTTGAGGAGGGGGAGATGCTGGGGCTTCTTATCGTGGATGGTAATGAAGCGGCGCTCGTCCGTGAAGTTGATCGGATGGAATATGCCGTCTATCTTTCCGGTCCGTTTGACCGTTCCGACGCAATTTTTGCTCTTCACTCGGGGCAAGGGGGAACCGAGGCCATGGATTGGAATGCCATGCTTTCACGGATGTATCAACGGTATTTTGAACGGAAAAATTGGGATTTTGAAACACTCAATGAGACAGTCGGAGAAGAAGCGGGTATAAAAAGCATTACGTTTCAGGTGACAGGAGCATATGCATACGGGCATCTTAAAGCGGAAGCCGGCGTTCATAGGCTTGTCCGTCAGTCTCCCTTTAACGCCGATAACCTCCGGCAGACGTCATTTGCCATGGCGGAGGTCTTACCGGTCATAGAAGACACCGGCGGGCCTATTATAAAAGAAGATGATCTGGAGTGGGAGTTTTTTCGCTCTGGAGGTAAGGGGGGGCAAAACGTCAATAAGGTTTCCACGGCTGTGCGTCTTAGGTATAAACCTACAGGTTTAGTCGTGACGTGCCAGACCCAGCGGTATCAAGGGCAGAATCGGGAGTATGCACTGAAAATTCTTCGGGCTAAATTATGGGCGACTGAGGAGGAAACGCGGCGGAAAGAAGAAGCAAGTCTTCGTGGTTCATACAAGACTCCGGGATGGGGGAACCAGATACGGTCATATGTACTTCATCCGTATCATATGGTGAAAGACCTGCGTACGAGCTATGAAACGAGTACCACCGATAGGGTGTTAGATGGAGATATTGATGACTTTGTGATTGCATACTTGAAAACAATAGGCTAAATACGTAATAATAGGTCTATGGAGGAACAAAGCGACAAAAAGGTTACACGGAGAGTTGTTGGAGTCGTGTATGCCGTTCTTATTGTCCTTGGTATCGGGACGGGATATCTGTTGTCGACAAACAATACATTGACCGGTCGTGGGTCAGGGAATGGAATTACTTCCGGTGAAGCAGGCGCGACTGCAGGAAGTACCCAATCAAAAATTTTTAAAGACTCAGCAGAAGGCACATTGGAAAAGGGCGGCATCAATGGTGAGGGAACACACAAACTTATCCGGCAGGGGGGCGAATCGCAAACTGCCTATTTGGTATCCTCGTCTGTTGATTTAGATGCGTTTGCAGGCAAAAAAGTGAAAGTTTGGGGTGAAACATTTGCCGCAAAAAAAGCCGCTTGGCTAATGGATGTAGGAAAAGTTGAACTTTTGAAATAATAGTTCGTTATTTGGAATGATTTCTTTTGACCACGTATCCAAATTATATGGGGAAACCCATGCCCTTTCTGATATTTCCGTAGAAATAAAGGACGGAGAGTTTGTTTTTCTTATCGGGCCTTCCGGAGCCGGAAAAACTACATTCCTTCGTCTTCTTATCCGGGAAAGTGTCCCGACGAAAGGAAATATTTATTTGGATGACATATCGATCAACACACTCCCTACGTCTCAAATCCATTTCCTACGAAGAAAAGTTGGCACGGTGTTTCAGGATTTTAAACTGCTCACGGATAGAACAGTATTTGAAAACGTAGCGCTTGCCCTTGAGATACTCGGGAAAGATGTTCACGAAATTGATCACGATGTAGATCGGGTATTGGCACTTGTTGGTTTGGCAAAGAAAAAACACTTATTTCCGCAGCAGTTATCAGCAGGGGAATTGCAGCGCACGAGTATCGCGCGTACCATCGTCGGTGGGCCAAAAGTGATCCTTGCTGACGAGCCTACCGGCAACCTTGATCCGGAGACATCGTGGGAAATTCTTGATGTGTTGCAGGCGATTAATGCAATTGGTACGACCATTATTATGGCGACCCATAACGCAGGAATTGTCAACGAGTTGAAAAAACGAACCATTACTCTTGATCGCGGAGTGTTGATAAGCGATGAAGAGCGGGGTAAATACCACATTCATAAAAGGAAGATATGACAACATTTATGACATCCTGGAAGCACATGCGTCGGTCGCCCTATCAGGCAATGGCAGCTATTCTCACTATGTTTTTGACGCTTCTCATGGGCGGATTGTTTTTTTTAGCCAGTACCGCCTCATATTTTATTTTGCAGTATTTTGAAGCAAAGCCCCAGATAACCGTGTATTTTCAGGATAAGACGACGGATCAGCAGATAGGAAAACTTCAAGCAGATCTTACCGCGACGGGAAAAATTGCAAATATTGTCTCTCTATCCAAAGATCAAGCGCTTGCCATATATCGCGAGCAAAACAAAAATGATCCACTTCTTCTTGAGATGGTCACGGCGGATATTCTTCCTGCATCTCTTGAAGTATCGGCAACCGACCCCAATTTTCTTTCAGATCTGGAGGTAGTTATTAAAGATGCCGAGGGAGTGGAGGAAGTCGTCTACCAGCGCGATGTCGTGGAGACGCTTATTTCATGGACCAATGCAATCCGTTGGGTGGGCGGGTCGCTTGCGGGGCTTCTCGCCGCGGATTCGATCCTTATCGTCATGACGATTATCGGTATGAAAATAGCCATCAAAAAACAGGAAGTGGAGATATTGACGCTCGTTGGTGCGTCGCCATGGTATATACGGTTGCCGTTTGTGTTGGAAGGCGGATTATATGGGTTGCTTGGGGCATGTATCGCAAGCGTCATGATCGGCGGACTCATGCTTTGGTTGTATCCGTTTCTCTTGACATTTTTAGGTGTCGTCCCGGTAATTGGCGGAGTATTAGGTGCTCCGACGTCTATGCCTTTTATCTTCTCGGCGTTCGTATTTTTTGGAGGACTCGGGGTAACCGGTTTTCTCCTTGGGGGTATCGGCAGCTTAGTCGCGGTGGGCCGGTATCTTAAATTCTAAAATGCACAATGAAACGATTATGGATAGTAGTCCTCATTATCGCATTTTTTTTCCTGACTCTTGTTTCTGTCAGGGCACAAAACAGCGACGTAAACAATACAATTGAAGAGTTGACCAAAAAGATTTCCCAACTCCAACAAGAAGAAAACACGCTCTCCAAGCAAATTTCTCTTCTGGATTCACAAATTTCTCTGACCACCTTGCGCGTCAGTACGATCCGCGCGGCAGTCACCAAGCTTACTGCAGAAATAGATGAGCTGATTGGGGAAATTGAGCGTCTGGAGGAGCTTTTGACGCGTCGCACGGAGCTTGTCCTCCGACGTATACCGGAATCGTATAAGAGAAAAAATACATCGCAGTTCGGCATGCTCTTGTTGAGTAGTTCATTTTCTGACTTCGTCTCCCGAATCAAGTATATTTCGACCATCCAGGAACATGATGCCGCGCTTTTATTTCAACTGAAAGCCACCCAAAACAATTTTGAAGAGCGCAAAGGCCTTCGTGAAGAAAAAAAGCTTGCGCAGGAAAAGCTCAAAAAACAGATGGAGCAGGAAAGTGCCTCCTTAGCCCGACAGAAGAGAGAAAAGCAAGTGCTTCTGGATCAGACAAAAAATAGTGAAACAGTCTACCAAAAGCTTTTGGCTCAGGCTTTGGCAGAAAAACAGGCGTTGGATCGAGCTCTTATCGAGTCGGTAAAGATCGGTCCGGTGAAAAAAGGAGACCCGATTGCGGTGGTGGGGAACACCGGTTATCCGGGATGTTCAACCGGAGCGCATCTTCATTTTGAGGTACGAAAGGGAGGTACATGGGTAGATCCCGGCGGATACTTATCCGGTAAACGTGTAAAGGATGATCAAAATGGAGGAGAGACTTCACTTGGTAGCGGGAGTTGGGACTGGCCACTTGAAGATACCATCAGGCTTACGCAGTACTTTGGCAAAACTCCGTATTCATGGCGCTATCAATACTCCGGCGGCATCCATACGGGGTACGATATGGTATCAACCGGTAGTAACATCATCAGATCGCCTCGCGATGGAGATCTCTACTCATCAAGCCAACCCTGCGGCAGCGGGAGTATCATCAAAATCAAATACATCGACCACGGCGACGGGCTGTTGAGTTTTTATCTTCACGTGCAGTAGTAATCGTGGTCCGCTAAAGTAGCCATTCAATCACCGGTTTTGCGGAGCGTTCAGAAGAAGGAGTAGGAAGAACACTATCAACATAGAGGACAGTTCCGCTGCCCCCAAGATGCTTTCGGGCAAGCTCTAAATTGCCAAATTCGCGTTTGGAATTTTCATCTGTCAGGCGAAGACAAACCTGAAAGCATAAAAATTTACCCTCTTTATTCACTATAAAATCAACTTCATAACCGTTTTCATTCTGGCCAAAAAAGACATTTTCGCGTCCATATTTCCTGGTAAGCTCATGGTAAACCAGATTTTCCAATCTTTTTTCGTCCGCTTCGTGACGGCCGCTGATAAATGAGTTATCTACCAAATAGTATTTGGCGGTTCGGGCAAAAACCCGTCCTAGTTTAAAATCAAATTTTGTCAATTTTTCTATGGCGTAGGTGCTCATCCAGTAGCGAAGGTAGTTTTCGATAGTAGTTGCAGAGACTTTTACGCCTTGCTCTTCCAGACGGCCAACGATTTTTCTAAGAGACAGGGGAGAAGTTACATTTCCGCGGACAAACTCAAAGGTTTCTTTTAAAACATTGACGTTGTCAACTTGATAGCGTTTGATGATATCATCAAGTATTATTTTTTGGACAAGACCTTCATGATAATTGCGGGCTAGTAATTCCGGGAGTTTGA
>JBBTUC010000054.1:0-9552 GCA_038078675.1 Patescibacteria group bacterium | reverse complement strand
CCCAGAGTGGTATATGCCGGAATTTACTGCCCGTAGGTTTGATGAAGCGATTGAAGAGTATCAGAATCGAACGCGGAGGCTTGGGAAATAAACCAGCTTTAGTGGATGGGAAAAGTTTCCTGAATTTCTTTTATATCGAATATCACGCCTGCCATTTGCACAGCCCAGTACGCCACAAAAATGATGAGGAATCCTATGAGGGCGTTCGTCAGCCGTTGTTTTCCCGCTTCTAATTTTTTTGGATCACCGGCGCTTGTGAGGAAATTAAACCCGGCAGAAAGAAGCATAAGGAGAAGCCCGATTCCTGCGAAAGCAAATATGAAGGGAATTGCGCCCGAATTGCCAACTCCGATCATTATTTCACCGATATTGTTAAATTTAAATCCTACCGGATTTGGGATACTGACCCCGCCTGGTATTGTGAGATCTGTGGCTTGTGCAAAAATTTTATGGACGATCATATGGTTAACAGGATCCAAATCCCGGTATACAGAGCATGTTTACTCCAATGATCTTGAGGAGAAATGTTGAAAAGATAATCATGAGAAGACCAGCAATTGCAGATCCCACGAGTTCTTTACCAGCATTAAGCTTTTCCGGATTACCGGCGCTTGCGAGTATTTGAAATCCGCCAAAAAGAATAAGCAGTAAAGCGATGCCTCCGGCTATTCCGATTCCAAACCGGAATAATTCGCCGACAAATCCACCTGAGTCTGTTACATCGATACAGCCAATCGCAGTATTTATTTTATTCCCTATGCAACCATTAAATGGACTGGGGCCAGTAGCAGCAGGTGCGGGACATGCCGTATCAGGAGTGCAACACGTTTGTCCGCCGGCACACTGCAGTGTTGGACCAATAATAGTTATTCCACCAACAGTTATACCACTAATACATGGATGTACTAGGTCAATTTGCCAACAATTAGCACCAACTTGTTGTGGAAAAATAATGGACAAAAGCGCCAAGAATATAACTACTTGAATGCTCCGAAATTTGTATTTCACACGTTAAGTTTATCAAAGCCATCTAGAGAAAGGAAGGCCGTGATAGAATAAAGTAATTATGAAGAGTTATGTCTGTACATTTTTTATTGGCTTTCTCGTTTATTTGAGTATTGTCTCGCGGAGCGAGATCCCGCTTCGCGGGAGATTATTCTCCCCGGTCTACGCACAGACGTGCGACCCAACGTGCGCAAATGTCATCGAATGCAGGGATAAAATAGCGAAGTGCCAGGAAGCATGGAACCAGATGGAGGTTGCTAAAAAACCTCATGTTGATGCACTCCGTAAAATGGAGGGGGAAATAGCAGCATTTCAAGCGCGCATCCGTACGATTGAGGAAGGCCTCATCAAAAAGGCTGCAGGAATAGCGGCGGGGGAGAAAGAATTAGGAGGGCTTCTTGAGCTTTCCTCGCATCGTATGCGTCAATTGTATATCCGTTCAAACACGAATAACCCGCTCGCCATCTTTTTAGGGAGCAGTGACATTGGCGCCGTGATGCGCTCTCTCACGTATCAGATGTCGCTTCTTGATGACGACAAAAAAGCCATTGTCCAGACCGCTATATCCGTCAAAGGCCTTGAGGAGAAGAAAAAAACGCTTGAAGTGGAGCGCGCATCCCTGGCGTATCTCAAGCAAGAAACGGATAAACGGGCCGGGACCGTGCGGAAGCTCGTAGGAGAGGCAAGCGCGTATCAGGGGAAGCTCACGAGTATTATCGGAAGTTTGACCGTCAAACAGCAGTCATTTTTGGCGCAAAAACTCGCGGGTTTAGGTTTACCGACCAGTCTTGGGGCGGGACCGCTGTATTGTACGGATGATCGTAAGCTCGATCCCGGCTTCCGCCCGGCATTTGCGTTTTTTACCTTCGGTATTCCGCACCGCGTCGGCATGAATCAATATGGGGCGCTGGGGAGAGCAGCCACACAGGGCCACGAACAGATTCTCCAGGCATATTTTGCGAATTTCAATTTTGAAACCCGCCCCAATATCGAAATTGACGTGCAGGGATATCGTCGCATGCCAATTGAGACGTATTTATTGGGTATTTATGAGATGCCGGAATCGTGGCCTCCTGCGGCCCTTGAAGCGCAGGCGATTGCAGCCCGTAGCTATGCGCTTGCGTATACAAACAATGGCGCTAACCCGATTTGTACCTCACAAAGCTGTCAGGTGTATAAAGAGCCTCACAAAAGCGGCGCTTGGAAGACAGCGGTAGAGAAAACTGCGGGCAAGGTGATGGTCTCCGGTGGCACGGTAGTTACCGCCTGGTATTCTTCAACGGACGGCGGATATACGTTTGCCAATAATGATGTATGGGGTGGGTCGCAGCGAGCCTGGACCAAGCGGACGCGGGATGCAAACGGCGACGTCGGCAGTTTTTCAGACTTGCTGGCCAAAGGGTATGACCGCGACTCACCGTGTTTTTACGCGGCGCAGGGGTTTCGGGGTGAGTATGCCAAATCCGCCTGGCTTAAGGAAGAAGAAGTCGCGGACATTGTCAACGTTATTCTTCTCGCGCGTAAAGACGGGGGAACGAAGGAGCATCTCTATCAGCCGGACAAACCCAACCCGGCAGGCACCGATTCCTGGAGTCGCGACAAGGTCCGTCAGGAACTTACGAGCCGTGGTGTGAGCGCGTTTACTTCGATCTCCGATATCAGAGTGAGTAGTGTCGATTGGGGCGTGGGTCGCGTGACGCAGGTGACCGTAAGCGGTAACGGCGGGACGCTAAGTTTTGATGGATCGGAGTTTAAAGACTTTTTTAACCTTCGCGCCCCGGCCAACATCCAGATTGTGGGCCCGCTTTTTAATGTTGAACGAAAGTAGTAGAATAGCCCCAACATGCCTACTCTTTTTCAAGCGCCTGCCTCCGCCGAGGCTTCGGCGGGCAAGCCTGCTAAAACTACGAAAAAGCCTATGAAATCGGCAGAAGTGCGTTCCGTCATGACCCCACTGACCTGTTTTGCGGTTAGCCCCAAAGGTATCCGTTTTGAAACACAACAGGATGATGAGCAGGTTATTCTTTTTTTACGCCAACATATTATTGTCAATGTTCCATGGGTGCTCGTTGCTATTTTTCTTCTCATCGTGCCGACTCTTCTTTTTCCCATGGTTCTTGGTAATCTCAAGTTACCATTTATGATTCCCGCGGGGTATATCGTGATCGGGACGCTTTTTTGGTACCTCATAACGTTTGGATTTATACTGACGAGCTTCCTCAATTGGTTTTTTAATATTTATATCGTGACCAATCAGCGTGTCGTCGATATTGATTTTGTCCATCTTTTGTACAAAGAATTTTCCGAAGCCCGGTTAGACAAAATTCAGGATATTAGCTACAAAAGTGGTGGCGTCTTTGCAGCACTATTTAATTTCGGCGATGTGATCGTGCAAACCGCCGGGGAATCGCCGAATTTTGATTTTCTTTCTGTCTCCCGCCCGGAGACCGTAGTGCAAACGATTAGCAAACTCATTGAAAAGATTAAAAAAGAAGGGAGATTGTGATGCCGTTAGGTATTCCGGTGATCGTAACATTGTCGGTGAAGATAGGCATTCTCGTTGCCCTCTTGCTCTACGCAGTATTTGCCGGTATCGTGATCCGTCAGGAGCAACTCATGGCTGCGGTTCTTGAGGAAGGGTTCGAGCCGATCTTACGGATTTTGACCATTCTGCATTTTGCTGCTTCTGTTGCTCTTATTATTTTTGCCATTATCATCCTCTAAGGAGTTGTTTTCGTGATACGATATACTCATATGCGTATCCGACCGGCATTAGGCTCTGTCGTTGGGGTATCTGGTGATACTCATTGGGGACAGGTATTTTTATCTCCGACGGCTTATGGTGTAGTGGAAGTAGAAGATCCCGATGGTCGCGCAAGGGACTGGGGGGTTAAAGTGCTTTCGAGCTTAAGCGAGCAAGTCGCCGATCCGCCGAAGAGTCTCAAGAGCTCCCAAGAGATTGCCATTCGCGCCATGGAGGAACGGGTCACGAGTCTCATTCTGCTCGTGCCTGTAGGGGCAGTCCTTTATGTAATACTTTTAGGAGACGGCAAGGTTTTACTCAAGCGCGGCAACACGCTCGCAACGCTCATAGACAAGCCCGGGGCTATCTCCGGAGAAGTGCAAGGGGAGGATACGCTCATTCTTATGAGTAGGAGCGTTGCGGGAGCGCTTCTCCATGAGGAGGTCAATACACTTTTTGATCATCTTGATGCGCCGGGGGTTGCTGAAAAAATGACGCTAATGTTACATAAACATGAAGATGGTGCAAGCGGCGCGGCACTCATTTTTCAAGCGAAGGGATTGATCCCTGTAGAAGAGGAAGAGTTGATTTCCCAAACACGTGCGGAAATATCGCCGAGTCATCTTCCCATAAGCCGCCGCGACCGCATATTTCATGCCATCCTGCACGTTCGGGGTTTATCGAGCCGGCCCATGCTGCCGATTACGGCAATTCTTGTTCTCCTCTTTGTGGTCAGTGTCGTTATTGGCATCCGTAAGGAGTGGGGGAAAAAGAGAAATACTGATATTGCACGAGTCCTGACGGTTGCCCAACACGCATTTGAAGAAGGGGTTGCGCTTCTGCCGCTTAATTCGGTGAAAGGAAGAGAACGACTTACGTTTGCGAGAGATCAATTGTCCCCGCTAATAGCGGGCATTTCACCGTCAAGCACGGAAGGCAAAGCAGTATTACAGCTCTTTAAAGACGTTGTTATTCAACTCACGATTGCAAGCCAGGTCTATCGCGTGGAGGCGGAGCTGTATTATGATCTGTCACTGCTTAAATCAGGTGCTACCATTGGGGCAATAGGACAGGATGATGATACGGTTGGGCTATTGGATGTTGGCGGGCCGACTGTTGTTGTTTTTACGCTTTCTTCGAAGAACGCTCAAGTCACGGCCGGAGGAGAAGGGTATCGCGGCGCCCGCCTCATAACTATTCACGGAGGAAGTATGTATGTGCTGGTTGAGAATGGCATCCATAAGACAACTGTTTTGGAGAAAAAAACCACACAGAATATTATCAAAAGGGATTCGGAGTGGGGAGAAATACGTTCTATGGAATATTATGGTGGCAACCTTTATCTTTTGGATATTACGAAAAGCCGTATCTGGAAGTATGTGGCTACCGAAAAGGGTTTTTCTGAGATTCGTGAATACCTCAATCCCGATACGCTTCCGGATCTTTCGCTTGGGACGGGTATGGTGATTGATGGAGGGGTTTGGGTAGGAACCAAAGACGGAAGGATACTCCGTTTTTTACAAGGGAAAGAGCAGACGTTTGTCCCGCAGGGGGTGATTCCTATGTTAGGGAAATCCCTTTCGGTCACTACCACCGAAGAAAATAAAAATCTCTACGTTCTAGACTCGGACAATAATCGCGTGGTGGTGATGGATAAAGAGGGCATTTATCTTTCGCAGTACGGATGGAAAGAACCATTTACTCCCACACAGATTTTGGTGTCAGAGAAGATGAAAAAAATTTTCTTTTTAGCGAGTGGGAAGCTATACTCTGTGGACCTCAAATGAAAGTTGTAAATAGAAAAGCATTCTTTGATTATGAAATAACGGATCGTTTCGAAGCCGGAATTCATTTATTGGGGAGCGAGGTAAAATCGTTGAAGAATGGGGATGCTAAGCTCGACGGATCCTACGTACGGGTAATAGGGTCAGAGATATACTTAATTGGTGCGCAAATTTTTCCGTATGTTTTTGCGCGTCCCGAAGGGTACGACCCGGCGCGCACGAGGAAACTCCTCCTCCATAAAAAAGAAATCGTGAGCCTTAAGGGCAAGCTCGATGGCGCCAATTTGACGCTCGTGCCTATTAGCTGGTATACTAAAGGTCCTCTGGTCAAGCTTGAAGTGGGGCTCGCCCGGGGCAAAAAAAAGTACGAAAAGAGGGAGAAAATGAAGAAGGAAGATCAGAAGCGAGATTTAGAAACAGAGTTTCGGGGGAAAGTAAAATAGATTATGAGTGCGCAGCGTTATGAATTTGGTGTAGGTAGTGTTAGCATATTAAATAATGCTAGATGGACTACACAAAGGATCATGGCTGAACTAGCACGGAAAGATTTATCACTAGGTGAACGCCAAAGCCTGGGGGGGTCTTTGTTGAAAGCGCAAGCGAATTGTCTTAGGTTAGAGAGTCAGGCAGTAGGTCAGTGGGATGCTCCTGATTTAGTACAGTAAATGGGGATGATTGATTCGACGGAGTCTGTACATTAACAACTGCAAGCCGGCGATGACAAAAGAGCCGTAAAACCTTGTTAAATATAACTGCTAATAAAACAGCAGCCCTTCGCGCAGAATATAAAGCCCTTGAGGCTGAACTTCTCGCGTTGGTCGGTGGCTATCAACGAGTTCCGGCTTATATTGGACTCGCAGCCTAAGACTATCTTACATATGTCTTTCTCGATGGATGATGTAAGGTAGAAACTCAGTCGAGACGTCAGGGATCAAGTGACCGAATGATTCCGGAGAACAAAGGTCGAACCATTATGCAGGTATTTGTCCGTTTCTTTCTGCATAATGTAAAAAATGGACTACGCTTGTAGACGTTATTGGTGTATTTCTTCGGACCCGAGCTCATTACTCGGCATCTCCACACTTCGCCCCGATAAATAATCGGGGCTTCGCGTGGCAAGCCACACTTCAAGAATGAATCTTTTAGATTTTATTTTCCCCAGACATTGCCTTTCGTGCTTGCGGTTTGGGAAGTACTTCTGCAATATTTGCGTTTCTACTATTCGGACTATCGGAGTAAATGAAGCAATTTGTCCTATCTGCGGGCGGCGGGCATTTGGCGGGATGACGCACCCGCGGTGTAAAACAAAATATTCTCTGGATGGGCTCACAAGCATATTTCATTATGACGGGATTATTAAGCAAGCCATCAAATCTCTTAAGTACCGCCGCATCACCGACCTCGCACAAGAGTTCGTTAATTTAGTACCTGGAAGCTGTCATCCCGGCGAAGGCCGGGATCCAGTCCTTATCCCGATTTCTCTCCACTCCTCCCGTTTCCGTGACCGTGGGTTTAATCAGGCCGAAGTGTTGGGTCGACTCCTTGCGGACCGCCTGCCTGCCGGCAAGGCAGGGTTGCATATACCTATGAGAACCGATATTCTCAAGCGCGTGATAGCAACGACGCCGCAAGTAGAAATGAAGGACAGAAAAGAACGACTAAAGAATATGAAGAACGTTTTTTTTATTCATCATTCATCATTCATCATTCGTAATTCTGTAATTTTATTTGACGATGTCTTCACGACCGGCGCGACCATGCGAGCAGCAGGGGAAACCCTCAAGCGAGCAGGCGCAAAGCGCGTTTGGGCTGTCACGATGGCCCGTTAGATATATCATTGACAATCTTATCGCGGTCGCTATAAGATTGTCAATTTAAAATGAGACCGAATAACACTTTTGCGATTGTTGGAGGAGGAAAATTATTAAAGCGGTTTCTCGCGGAAATTGTCAAAAGTAATTATATTATCGGTGTTGACCGAGGCGCATATTGGCTGATTGGCAACAGCGTGATACCAAATATTGTCATTGGTGATTTTGATTCTGTAAACGCGCGCGAGTTTCAAATGATTAAGCATAAAGTCAAGAGGGTCAAGGAGTATCCTAAGAAAAAAAATTTTACGGATATGGAGCTTGCTGTTGATCACGCGATTTCACTCCACCCGAAAGAAGTAATTATCTACGGAAGCATTGGGAGCAGGTTGGATCATACCATCGGCAATATTCAACTTCTTGAACGATTGCATGACGTGGGCGTTATCCGGGATCGCAATAATGAGGTAAGGATCATCAGCGGTCGTACAACAGTGAGAAAGGATGCCCGTTACCAATATATTTCCCTTCTTCCGATAACAGAAACGATAGAAGTATCCCTAATAGGGTTCCTTTACGACGTCTCTCATGCCCGTATTCGCCGTGGCCAGACACTGGGCATCAGCAATGAAATTCGTGAAGACGAAGCCACGATAAATATTCATAGTGGCAAAGCACTGGTAATTTGGAGTCGAGATTAATTTGCGGAGGGTGTGGGAGTCGAACCCACTCTCCGACTTACATCGGAGGCAGTTTAGCAAACTGCTCTCTTAGCCGTTTGAGTCACCCTCCTGCAGTTTGATTATACAGCTAACATAAGCCAATTGCATTATTGAATTAGAGAGAGCAACGGTTTACAATGGAAGCATGGTAGAATCGTTAATGGAAGATAAGCGTGTTACTTTTCCAGCCGGCGAACAAAAACAATTTTTGCTTGATGTACGCCACGCAACCGGTTTTTCTTGGAATAAACTTTCGATATTCGCTGGTGTAACGATACGAACATTAACAGATTGGAAACGTGAGAAATATTCTTTGCCACTCACTTCCTATAGAACATTCCTAACCATATCAGGGGTAGCTGCACCAAAAAATCATAAAATTCATAAAGCGTTTTGGTGGGTGCACAATAGTGCGGTGATAGGAGGAACAGCAATGTATAAAAAGTACGGCACTATAGGGGATCCAAAGAAACGCCGCCGCCGGTGGCTAGAATGGTGGCAAACAAAGGGAAGGTTCACACATAAAAATTATTTCATTTCTAAAAATATAATTCGTCCTAGAAAAAGTGAAAAATTAGCAGAATTTGCCGGGATAATGATGGGAGATGGATCCATTACTAAGCGACAGGTTGCTGTCACCGTACATTATAAGGATGATAGGGAATACAGTTTATTTGTAAAACGTCTTATGCAACAACTTTTTGATGTAAAGCCAGCGTGGACGATACGAGTGAAACGATCAACGATTTTTGTGGTTATTTCTCGGACTCAATTAGTCAAATTTTGTCAATCAATCGGACTCGTCATTGGGAATAAGGTGAAACAGCAAATTAATATTCCCAATTGGATTATGAAAAACTCTCTTTTTAGGATTGCCTGCGTGCGCGGGTTGATGGATACGGACGGTTGTATATTTAACGAATGTCATACAATAGGGGGAAAGAGATATTGTTATCCGCGATTATCTTTTGTAAGTATGTCTGCACCGTTGCGCAAATCTGTATTCAAAATACTCACAGAATTGGATTTTTCGCCCAAAATGCGCAATAATCGGAGCGTACAGCTCGAATACAAACGAGAAATTATTAGATATTTTGAGATTATTAAATCAAGCAATCCTAAACATCTCAAAAGATGGAAGCAAATTTTAGGAGGGGTCGGATAATGGTATTCCACCAGTCTTGAAAACTGGCGCCCGTAAGGGCTTGCAGGTTCGAGTCCTGTCCCCTCCGCCACGTAAAATCCGCCAAAGGCGGATTAACGTGGCTGGGACGTTGAAATTTTCTTAAGAAAATTTCTTACGCTGTCGCCGTATGTTTTATTACGTGTATATTCTTCAAAGTCAAAAAGATAAGAGTTTTTATATTGGGTATACAGTAGATTTGATTAAACGATTTAACCAACACAATAATGGAGAAAGCCAGGCAACTAAACCATTTCGACCCTATAAGCTTATCTTTTACGAAGCATTTATTGATAGAATTGAT
>JBBTUC010000053.1:0-10474 GCA_038078675.1 Patescibacteria group bacterium | reverse complement strand
TCATAATATCCGGAGTCCCCCGAATTAGCCCGATTTTTCAATCCCGCTTACGCGGGGAAGCTGCCTGACTCGACAGGATGCCGCGCTACCATTGCGCCACAGGGGAACGTAATAATTCGCTCATTGCGAATTAAACGTTCTCCCACGTGTTTATTGTTCTGCAATAAATTACGTGGGGAATGTAAAGGAACCTCTAATTATACCATGGCTTTTGGAGAATACCACCAATCCAACCCATAAGCTTCCGAATGAGCAATACATTTGAAACATATATAGTAATTACTCCATAGGAGTGAATATTCTTTCTAATCTTTTTGCTTGTGTCCTTGTTTTTTACAAAATAGGTTTTGTAAAAATTTGTCACTGGAATTCTCGTTAATCTTGACCAATAGAGCTTCGCCTTTTCGTCGTCCAAATTATCATGCAACCATAATGCAGCGCGAAATTTTTTTGCCTCTAGATTACCGAATTCCTTAAACCAATCAACCATAAACTTAATAATCGCTGGATCAGAATTAGCAAAGGCACAACTTTTGTCTCCTTTGGTTCCTTCTGCTGCATAAAGCGCTATCCCAGCTATAAATCGATTACGCTTTGTTAATTTACCAACATCCTTAATACCTTGCCTATAGAGAACTTCCGTCTCATAAATTCTCTTTGCTTTCTTTCGATTTGCAGCAATAATGCTTCCTTTAAGGGCACCGACTTTCTTGGATTGATAGAGTCTAAAAAGCTGCGACTTGGTAAGTTGAATATCTTTACACCAATCAGAAACAGTAGTCTTGGGTAATTTTAGTGCCACAATGATTTCATTGTATGATCTACCGCCCTTTCGCATTTCCTGGGCCTTCAATTTTAGTTCCAACCTGCCGTAGTACCCCATGAAAGAAGCATAACATTCGATACTACATCCGTCAACTAAGTAATATATCTATAGTAAGTTCTACTCTTACTCTGCTACAATCTGGGTATGAATTACAAAGGAATAATCATTGCCGAAAGTCTGGATGACCCGTCAATCCTCCAAGATGTAAAAATAGTTAAAACAAATGTTGAGGAGGTCACGAAAAGGCACCAAACCCCCTGGCTCAAACAGTGGACACTCCATACGGTCGAGATCCCAGAAGAAAAAGCAGATGAATTTGCTGAAAAAATAAGCAGGTCATTTGATAAAAATCATCCCAATTGGTACGGAGATTTCAAAAATGACCGCTATCACTTCATCGTCTTTTCCAACAAGGTCTTTAAAGTAGATTTGAGTAATCCTGCTCTCTATAAAGAAACAAAAATATATGGCGTTTCACTAGGAATTCCTGATTATCAACTGGATTTCGCTTGACAAAGCGTATAGTTAAATGTATAGTTAAATATACATATGGATATGATCACTTCTACCCAACTGCGTACCAAAATGCCTGAGGTCATAGCTACCCTGCTTGCCGGTGGAAAAATTGACCTAGTACATCGGTCTCAAATCATGGGGACAATTTCCCCAAAAATCCCTCAAATAAAAACTATATCTGCCAGAAGTCTACAAAAAAAAATAAACGCGTTAGGTCTTCCCTCATTAACGGACAAAGAAATAGATCGAAGGTATCGTGCAGCGATGATGAAAAAACATGGCCAGGTTCTTTCTTGACGCCAACTACTTCATAGGGCTAGCTAATAGAACCCCTGAAACAGAGGTTGATATTCTTGATGGCCAGAAGGGATATATTTCCGCGCTTTCTTGCCATATTCTCTGCTATGTCAATAAAATAAAAATTCCTGATAATAAAATTCGATCGTTTGCGGAGGACTTTCTTATCATCAATCTTTCCGATTCCATTGTACAAAAGGCATTTGATGGCCCTACCATAGACATGGAAGACAATATCCAACTCCACTCGGCAGCGGAGGCGGAGTGCGACTATTTCCTCACCTCGGACAAAAAGCTCCTGGCCATGACCTACTTCGGCAAAACGAAGGTCGTAAGCACACTTGCCAAGTAATAACTTACCATCTCACCTCTTGAGAAAATACCGGTACTTACCCCGCCGGAAGAGAAGCTTTTTTCTCAAAGCATCCACGAGATATGCGTAGCTTGTACGCATGAGAATGTAACGGATAAGATAGCGTTGTACTTCAAACGGAACACGGAAAATACTCGCTTCTTCCTCAAATCCCAACGACTCAATGATGGTATGTACTTTCGGATGAGAGCTCCCAACAAAAAGGTTGGCATGTTGATACTGATTCACCGCATGGGTCAAGAGGCGTCTCCCATATCCTTTCCCCTGAAACTTTTCAAAGACAACAAGGGGCCCAAACTTCACCCACGCCTTAAGCGGAAACGCGACGCATACACCGACAAAGACTCCATCGACGGTCGCAACCCAAACATGCGGAAAGGTCTTCCAGAGAAGACTACTGATAAATCCGATGTGGTGAGATTTCCTTGTTTCTTCTGAAAGGAGATGCGCTTCATCTTCCGTAAGCACCCGGCGTGTGATATCAAAAGACATGTCAGCCTTTAGAGAAACAACCAGACAGTAAATCCCGTTGTGATAAGGAAGGAAAGCTGGGTGATTGCGCGCGCGGTGCGGGGGCCGAAGAATTCGCTTAGCCGGACGACCAGGACGAACGCGATAAAAACCGTTGCCAAAATTGTTAGTGGTGGCAGAGATGCGATACCTTGCGTCGATCCGGCTCCCCTCTCAGCAAACCACGAGCCCCATCCGGAATACTTAAGGACGATCATGTGGAAGGCAACGGCAATAAACGCCAGCCGAGCGCCCCAATACTGGAGCTTCCACCAAAATCTCGTACCAAGCAACCGCTCGACAGAACTAAACGAAAGAATTAAAAGAGCAATCATAATAACAAGTCCGGTTAGTCCCGCGTAGGCTGAAAGTGGTTGGCTCGCATAAAACCCCCACGGCCCGCGGCGGGCTAAGGGGAACATAGAGAGGTAGACGTGTGCCGCTCCGGTAAAAAAAGTGAGGACTCCCAGTTCTTTACGATATTTGAGGGCGTGATCAAAGATGGTAAACAGCCGTGAGAGCGGCCCCAACAGAAGGACAATCCCAAAGAGAAATAACGTACTTGTTGCCAAACTTTTGTTCAACGTTGATAACCCTTCCGCTCCGTAACGCACGGCCGCGTAGCGATATATGAGCCATACTGCGGCCAAGGTGACCATCGCCGCAACCGCATACTGCCGGATGTTTTCCCAATTCACAAAACCCGCGGGCTGCGATTGTTTCTTTTTGGCCATATTCCTAGTATAAGTCACCCAAACGGAAAAACAACAAGACAAACTTGCTATAATTTGCTGATGACTCAAAAACGCGCTCACAAAAGCACTCTCTGGCGTAACTACGCGTATGCTTTCTGGAAAGACTTCGCGTTTTTTTCTGCAGTCCTCGTCCCATTTTTCACCCAGTGGGGTGGTATTTCCCTTGTACAAGTGCAACTCCTCCAGTCATGGTTTAGTTTGTGGGTATTCATATTAGAGATTCCTACCGGTGCGGTTGCCGACAAAATTGGACGGAAACACTCGATCGCGTTGGGCTCGCTCGTTGTAGGTCTTGCCGTACTCGTATATGGCAGCATCCCACGCTACGAAATTTTTCTGCTGGCTGAATTTCTCTTCGCCGCGGGCTACGCACTCATATCGGGCGCTGATGAAGCCCTGCTCTACGACACGCTAAAAGCCCAAGGGAGACAAAACGAAAGCACAAAAATATTGGGAAGGGCAAACAGCTTTCATTTACTTGGTATCCTCATGGCCGCACCGATCGGCGGTATCATAGCCGCCCGCTTCGGAATCAACGCGCCCTTGCTTGCTTCTTCCGTACCTTTCTTCATTGCCGCGCTCATCGGATGGTCCATACCCGAGCCTAAAATTCATACCGGAGAATCGGCATCTCCACGGTATTGGGATATCATACGGAACGGATTTTCTTCTCTTCGAACGAATGCGCTCCTGCGAGCTCTGGTTGTGGATTCGGTGCTTGTTGCGTCAAGCGCGTACTTCGTGATCTGGTTTTATCAACCATTACTCACCCGTATAGGTATCCCTCTCTACTATTTCGGATTTGTGCATGCGTTGATGTTGGGAGCTGAAATTCTTATTTCATCTCACTTTGCAATCG
The DNA here is from genome assembly GCA_038078675.1 of Patescibacteria group bacterium. Taxonomy (GTDB): domain Bacteria; phylum Patescibacteriota; class Microgenomatia; order UBA10105; family UBA927; genus JBBTUC01. The sequence continues at coordinate 6,338 of JBBTUC010000053.1, read as the reverse complement.
CGGAAAAAATCTTCGGATCCGGAAAACGGTATTTACAGTGGAGCGCAATCCTCACAACCTGCGCATTTCTGCTGGTTGCCCTATACCCACACGTTATCACGGTCTTATTGTTTGTCATAATTGCGGGTGGGATAGGAATCACGCGCGCAACGTATATCACGGCTCTGGCTCAAAAACATATACGATCGTCGGAGCGGGCAACGGTACTTTCGTCTGTCGCGATGCTTCGGCGTTTGGCTCTCGTCATCCTCAACCCATTCGTCGGATTGACGGCTGACTATTCCCTGCGCCTTGCCCTCTTTCTCGTCGGCCTCCTACCGCTGGGGACGTTTGCGCTTTCTTCGATGGAAATAAGAAGAACTTCTGATAGAAGAAAGCGGTGTTAGATGAAAATTGGTGATTGTTGACTCTTTGTTTAGCGTCATTGGCACGATAAGTTACCACTGCTCCATGTTACTATGTTTCGAAACATAGTAACGATGAATATCGTAACCTACTTCATGTACGGATAGCGGAAAAATATTCTTAAATGAGCTTACTCGAGGTAATCGCGAAGTTTTTTGGATCGTGATGGATGACGTAATTTTCGTAACGCTTTTGCCTCTATCTGACGGATCCGCTCGCGGGTGACACCAAATTGGGCTCCCACTTCCTCAAGCGTCCGGGGTCTGCCATCTTCCAAACCAAAACGAAGGATGAGTACCCGCTTCTCACGGTCGGAAAGTGTGGCCAGCACCTCTTCCATGTGTTCTTTCAGAAGCTGCCGGCTCGTCTGTTCATACGGCGTGGGGCCCGGATCGGAAATGAAATCGCCCAAATGGCTATCCTCTTCGTCCCCGACGGGTGTCTCAAGAGAGGTGGGCTCTTGGGACACTTTTTGAATCTCGCGAACCTTAGATACATCAATCTGCATGACGTGGGCCACCTCCTCCGGTGTGGGTTCGCGACCGAGATCCTGCATAAGCCTACGGGAAGCGCGGACGAAACGGTTAATGGTTTCGACCATGTGAACGGGAATTCTAATCGTACGCGCTTGGTCTGCTATCGCCCGGGTGATCGCCTGGCGGATCCACCACGTCGCATACGTCGAAAATTTATAGCCCTTTCTCCAATCATACTTTTCAACCGCACGGATTAACCCCTGATTCCCCTCCTGAATAAGATCGAGTAAACTCATCCCCCGGCCAATGTACTTTTTAGCAATCGAAACGACCAGTCGCAAGTTGCTTTCGGTAAGCTTTTTTTTGGCACGTTTGTCCCCTTTTTCATAGCGCTTTGCAAGGGAAATTTCATCGGCAAAAACGAGAAGCGGAATGCGCCCGATTTCTTTGAGATACATCCTGACCGGATCAGAGACCCCTTCATCTCCTGCGCGTGCGAGAGCCTCGATTTCTTTCTCAAGGTCAGCAATACTTTTGCTGGCTTCTTTTTCTATGTCCTGGGAGGTCGTCTCAAAGACGTCTATCCCGGCACGGATGAGTTGATTGTAGAGATGGTCAAGTTCCGGTATTTGATTTTCAGGCTTAGGGTAAAGGACGAGGATGTCATCCTGTGTGACGAAGCCGTTTTCTTTTCCTTCATGCAGAAGTTCGCTTACGCTCGTAAGGGGTTTTGTCTTTGCCATTTTTGTATTCCGATCATGCCTGTCTCATGCCTTGTTTCCTCCAGCATTTACCGGGGATACATAGACAGAAACAGTCCGTGTCGCTTTTCGTACTCTTAAGTATAGCAGGTTTAGCTTGATTTTTCCAGATCATTCAATGTCGTCATGAACGCCCGGAGTTCCTGTTGAATCGCAAGTTCCCGATCCCGTGTGATACCGTTCACTTTGGTAAGCTCTTTGGTTAATAAAAAGATGTGACGCCGTAATCCTACCCGTTTAAACTCTGTTAATGCTTTTTCCCACTGTTTACTGAAGCGGTTTTCGTCGGTAAGCGCGTCAGCCAGATCCCACAAAAACGCTTCGTCCAAAATCGCGCTAAGTTCACCCGGAATCCGGTCGGCAAAATCTTTTATGAGAAATACCTGCCTGCCGGCAGGCAGGTCGGAGTGTTCCCGAAGATGAATATCCAACTGCTCCAAAATCTGCCGCACGGGGGCCGCGGAAAAATCGCTCATACGAACTTCCTCGTGAAGTTGTTCATAGAGGTCTAACGTTTTTCCCTGGAGAACCAGCGCTAAAATGTAGAGCTCTAAATTTTCTTCACGGGTGTGGGAAATTTTTGTATCCGGCGTCGTATCCTGTGATACTTTTCGGCCAACGATGGATTCACGTATCGTTTTTTGCATCCCGTCGGTAATGGCATCCTCCGAAACACCCAGGGTCCCCGCGAGCTTTTTCACGTAGTGACCCTGAACGATGGAATTTTCGATTCTACTGAATATCGGCAGAAGTTCTTCGCTTATTTTTTTCTTCCCATATGCGTCTGTCGGATCAAACCGCTTGATAACGGAAGAAATAAAATAATCATAAATGGGGGTAGCTTCTTTCAGGGCTTTTTTAAACCGTATGAGATCACCTCTTGCCGCTTCATCGGGATCTTTGCCGCTGGGTAATTCAACCACGCGCATGTCCAGGCCAACCCGATCAGCTATTTCAATCCCCCGCCGGGCCGCCGCATCTCCCGCTACGTCGCTATCAAGGGCAAAAATGAGCCGCTCGGCAAACCGCCGAAGAAGATGAACGTGCCCTTCGGTAAGTGCTGATCCTTTAATCGCGACGCTGTTACCCACTCCCGCCTGAAACGAAGAAATCACGTCAAACTCTCCTTCCATCACAATCGCTTCTCCTGATTTTTGGATGGCCGCCTTGGTCACATCTAATCCATAGAGGACATTGCCTTTACTATAGACCGGCGTTTCGGACGTATTAATGTACTTCGCCTCTTTTGCGTCAGGATCCAGGAGTCTTCCGGAAAAGCCAACGATATTTCCCCGGTGATCTTTGAGCGTAAACATAATCCGCCCCCGGAACCGGTCATACCCCCCGCGTCGGGATGGAACGATAAGACCTGCAGTATCTAATACCTGTTCATCATACCCTTTCTTTTTGAGATACTTAAGGAGCCCGTCCCAACTGTTTGGACTATAGCCCAGTATAAATGTTTTTATGGTTTTGTCCGTAACCCCGCGGGTTTTGAGATAAGCTCGTGCATGCTCTCCTATCGCATGCTTCGTAAGAAGAAAATGGTAATACTCACTCGCTAAATGATTGGCCTCGTATATTCGTTCCTTGAGCTTTGCTTCCGGCGTATCCCCTGTCCGACGCTCAAGTTTAACGCCTACTTTTTCTGCGAGAGTCTCCAGTGCCTCGACAAAGTCCACGCGCTCGTTCTCCATCACAAAATCAATGACCGAGCCGCCTTTGCCGCAGCCGAAACATTTCCATGACTGACGCTCCGGAGATACGATAAACGAAGGAGTTTTTTCACTATGAAACGGACAGAGACCCTTAAAATGTCGACCGGCTTTTTTGAGCGTCACGTGGGCGCCGATAAGATCGATGATATTCGTCCGGGATTTAACTTCCTCAATGTCACCCATAGTAACCGCAAGGATAGCACAATGGTCTATTTTTACAAAAGAAGTGGCAGAGGAAACTTGTTGTGCCGATACTCGAGGTACAATTTAATGCTCTCTCCGTGATCAAAAGCAAATTGGTCAAAGGAGAGAAGGTTCTCAATGGATATCCATTCCACTGTGGAATTTTCGCTATCCCGCGGCCCTGTTTCTTTGATCGGGCGAAGGATAAACTCGATAGCGATGTTTTGCCGGTCTTCGTGCGGACGGTTCGGGCTCGTATTAACGCGAAAAAGCGAGACGACCTCACAGTCCCATCCCGTTTCTTCCTTCACCTCGCGGACAATTCCCCCCGCTGCGGTCTCATCTCTCCCTAAAAATCCGGAAGGCAACGACCACTTCCCGCTTTCCAATATTGGGCCCGCGCGCTTCACGAGAAGAAGCTTCCCTTGGTCCTCAATGATTCCATGCACGACGACGTGCCGAAGCGAGCCTTTCCCACCATCTTCAAACGTACAGGTAATCATATAACTTACTCTACCATAACACCCACAAAGTCAATCTTGGGGAAGACTTTTTTGATCTCTGCCCAAAATTTTTCCGCGAGTTTGCTAGAAAACTGGCCGTATTTGCCGGTGGCCATATTGGCACACAACTTTCGTTCGTATTCACGGATAATCTCGACCACTTCCCCGCCGTACTGGTTAAATAACTTCTGCCACTGGGCGGGGTTCATTGCATACTCATTATGAATATCTTTGAAATTCTCAAAGAGCTCTTTGTGCTCTTCCACCATCTTGGCAAACATTTTCTGATACTCACGCATAGCAATAAATATATGTTATACGATGCGGCCGGATTTGTCGGGTTTTTTCTGGAACTCTTTGTGGTAAATGGTCTGATTGAGGATGAGCCGCAAGCCATTCTTTTTCAAGAGACGCCGAACCAGCACATCCAATTCCTCCCGATATTCTTTTGATTGAGATGAGTAAAACTTTTCAACGATCTCCTTTTCCTCTCCCTTCATTTCCGCCATGAGCCGCGTCCGAATGTAGGAGGAAAGATTGAGGTGTTCCACAAATATATCGCGTGTGCCGCTTGCAGCAATCGCAGCCATCAGCCGGTCCAAAGCATCCTCCTCTGCCACAAAGTGCGGAAGTAAGGGACCGATAAATGCATAAGTTTTGATGCCTTCCCTATTTAACTTCGTAAGTGCCGCAATGCGGCGCGACGATGGGGGTGCATACGTTTCAAAAAATCGCGAAACACCATCGTCCGTAGAAGTTACGGTCAGACCAACGGACACTCGGGGTAATTTTTTGAATAAATCAATGTCTCTTAAAACTAAATCCGACTTCGTCAGAATACTCACAAGCCCTTTAAATCCAAATGCGATAAGTTCTTCCAGGCACCGCCTGGTCAACTGGTATTTTGCTTCCATTCCCTGGTACGGATCCGTGACGGAAGAAAAGAAAATTTCCTTGCTGGCCCCTTTGCGCTTGAGTTTTTTGGGTAACTCCGCCCGGAGAAGTTCCGGTGCGTTCGTCTTGGCATACACGTACTCTCCCCAGTCGGCAACGGTTTTGCCTACAAACCTGCCCATGAAACTTGCGTAGCAATACTTGCACGCAAACCGACAGCCGATGTAGGGATTAACCACAAAATCAATCCCCGGTATCCCGCAGCGATTAAGTATCGACTTGGCCGCAATCTCCCGAACGTCCATACATTAATTGTACACAACAGACCGGTGTCCTGCGGTAAGTATATAGATCGTCTTGTCACTTTTATTCACCGTATAGATTATTCTATAGATGCCAACGCGTAAAGCATACCTACCGGTGAGTTCCCGCGTCAGCGGTTTACCAGCAAATGGATTATCCTTTAGTTCTTCAATCACTGAAGCAATGGCAAATTGGTGCCGTTTAGAGATGTTTCTTAGCTCTCTTTTGGCCCTTGCGGTAAGTATTATTTTGAACATCAATTTTTAATTCTTTCTTAACTTCTTCCCAATCATGAACTCTATTCATTCTGATATCCTCTTCTCCTGCTTTTATAGCATTCATGAGTTGGGGATTACCTAAAATTTCATTCGTCTCTTTCAGAGAGTCGTATTCAGCGGCAGACATGAGCACTGCCGCGGGTGTTCCATTGACGGTAATAATATACTCATCGAGACGCAATCTCGCGTTATCCACGAGCGTAGTAAGGTCTTCTCGAGCTTTTGTGATGGGAAGGGTTTGTATCATAATCTTGATGTTACATAATTCTGTACAAAATGTCAACCATGCCGTAACCCGAAATGTTCGAATATTTTTAACAGGCCGTTTTCATTGACACTCGGGCCGATGTAGTAATTTCCTTCTCCTTTCGTCGCGGCGATACGCTTGAGTTCCTCGCTCGCGTTGCCCATAATGCCGGCAAAGCCGCACAGTTCCATAAAATTCCAATCACTCATCCCATCCCCCACACCCAGTGTCTGTTCCAATGGAATGCCAGTATGTTTTGCAATAGTTAAGGCTGCGTGTTTTTTGGAAATATTCTGTGCCGTGATTATGCCAAACTGCAAGGGCAACGCAGTCGGATGAATCCCCCACTGCAATGAAAGCGTATCGGCAAACGGTGCAAATGCGGTGATGATTTTCTGCTTCTCGTTTTCGTCTTTTGCCACAGGCATGACCTTGACGATTTCCTGCGTCGAAATGACATCAAACAAAGACTCCATGATATCCGGCTCTCGATTCAGTATCTCTGTGTGCTTGGTTGTATTTTGGGTGACTGTATCGTTTGCAATAAAATATCGATCAACTGTTTTATGG
>JBBTUC010000052.1:0-3000 GCA_038078675.1 Patescibacteria group bacterium | reverse complement strand
TCTCGCTGGCGTTTGGACTCAAGAGCAATGAGTTTAGCTATCTCCGGATCGAGATCAATGTGCTTCATGACCTAATTATACCATTCAACCTATATTTCGCGGTATGGTGCAACCAGTGTTCGCCCTCTCGTCCCCATACTGTCATACGTTGAATACGGAATCATGGAACTAAATTTGCTACTTGCTACTTTGGATTTATAACGCTTCAAGGCCCGCGGTGATACATGGTATTTTTCGCAAAGCGCCTCGATGACTCTCTGAGACACGGTAGAAAATTTCTCGATGTCCTCATCGGAAAATGCTGTCTTCCCTCCCTGATAACCACCCGGTTTGTGGGTCAAACCATCAAGAATTGATGCCATTTCCGTATCAAGATGTCCTAATTTTTCCGCTAGCCTTTCCGCAAGTTGTGCGTATTCTTTTTTCCTCAATTGAGTCTGTACGGCTCCGGTGTCCCCTTCCCGCATACGTTTAAGTAAAAACATTTTTTGTGCGAGACCCATATCTGCTTTTACCAGCGCTTTTTCTGCTAATTGGATTTTTCTTGCCATATACACACGATCTAAATCTGAATAATCGCCTCTCATGATGCGCGTACCTATATCTTGAAACAGGATCGCTCCCATGATCGCATGATCCTCGTTAATACGCTTCATGTAATTACTCTTTGTAATGATACTTTCCGGCATGTGTTCTATGTGCATGAGTTCCCAGTACATCCGTCGGACATTACTGTCAATTTCAGTAGGAATATTGCCTTGCGAGTCCGTTATTCGCTGCATGGTAAGCTCGATATCATCACTACGGAAAAACGGTCGGGATTTTGCTAGTTGTGTGTTGAGTGTACGGAATATAGATTCGACCGGCGGAGACACCATCTCTAAAACATCCGCTTGCACGGCAGCCTCCGCAGCAAGACGAAATGAACGTCTGCCTTCGGGGGTAATATCTTTTATCAGCGGGTCGTGATTGCCGGAAAGCTCTGCAAGTTCTCCCGCATACTCTTTTTCAAACTCCGGATGTAATCCATAGGAAACCATATCTCCTTCTCGTATAAATCCATATTTCGATTTTACACGGCGGAGTAATGCAAGCAGTTGACTTGGCGAAAGACTAAACAGATCGAGTTCATTTTTCTCAAACGCGTGCTCAAGCGTATCTCCGGTCAGTAGTGCCCTCGTTCCATCTGCATTTATGGTAAACGCTGGTTTCATCCCGCTCATTGCCTGCACAAATTCTTCCGGTCGGTCATGTTTCATGGCCATAAGAGCAGTACCTGAACAAATTTCCCACGCATTGTGAATAGAGGTTTTCCGCTCAATCGCGTAGCGTTTATGGAGTGCAAAAAGCATCACTGCAGCAGCAAGGCCATGTCCCTTTTTGGCATCCAGTCTCGTTCCTTCATCAAGATTTCGCTCTAGTGTCATGAGTTGATCTGCGTCATGAAAGGAGAAAAGGAGTCCGGAATCAATCCAATCGAAAATACTATGGGAATGACGAAGCTCGCCGATATTGAGAAGCATGGTTTCAAACCACCGTTCCTGCCTTCTGATATGTTCATGGTTGTGATCTGATAGTGCCGGATTTTCATAGGCTTTTTTAAATATCTGACCAAAAACACTCGGCTTTCCCTCATCGCGATAATCGCGGGTGAGCGCCACCCGAAGGCCATTTGCTGCTCTATCTGCAATTTCCATCATGCCGACAAATTCTATGCCTTCCAACACATGATGAAGACGTGATTCTTTTGTATCTTTAAAGGATGTATAGACGCCCCCAAGCGAACGTTTTCGGTCAAACGTCTCGCGAAACCAGGCCTTCATAGCCAGTGGCACGACCACGGTCCATCGATAGAGATCATCATCGTACTTGGTATCGGTCTTGCGTTCAAAAAGATAATCTGGTGCACCCATTCCCAATCGTTCAGAAAGCTTCATGGTGGTAATTATAGAGTAGTATGATCTCAGTATAACAATACGAGTAGGCTGCTGTCACTCCCGTAAGAAGATGTGGATAGAGGTGTCGTTTTGAAAGAATGAGCTATTTACGGCTTTTTAACATTATGAACTTTGAGAGTATCCTGTACAACTTTCCATATACGAAGCGATACATCTTCTATAGACTTCGTCGCATCGATGATGACAAACCGATCTCTATATTTCTCTGCGCGTGTGACGTAGCCTGCATTGACCCTTTCGTAAAATTCGTTTTGTTGTAAATCTAATCGGTCTTTGGCTTTGAGCGATTTATGTCGTCGTTTCATGCCTAATAGTATTGGGATATCAAGAAGGAGGGTCAGGTCTGGGATAGCACCGTTTACGGCAAGCTCGTTGAGTCTTTCTATTGTTTCTGCGCCAAGTTTTCTGCCATACCCTTGATATGCGATACTTGAGTCGACGTATCGGTCGCACACGACAATGTGGCCTGCTTCAAGCGACGGAAAAATTACTTGCTCCACGTGTTGGGCGCGGGCTGCTGCCATAAGATACGCTTCTGTACGAGCGTCTAAATCAACATTTTCAGAGTTATGGGTGATGGCGCGGATTTGTTCTCCGATGCGTGTCCCTCCCGGCTCACGGGTGACTTTGACGTGATACCCTTCTTCGTGCAAGTGACTGGCAAGGATTTCTACTTGTATTGATTTCCCTGCTCCCTCCCCGCCTTCAAATGTGATAAAAAATCCGCGTTTCATGTGTCGTGTGTTCATCCTAGCAAAAAGCACCATCTGACTCAAGGAGTGATTTTATCATATTTTGGCGGGCGGTCGAGCGTCTAGATGGGAACTTTCCAGGAAACGGCGGACCTCGCGGGAAGGTTCTATAGCAAGGAGAGTATCTATAGTCTCTTTATCATATCCGGTGACGCGTCGATGAAGCTGCGTTATGTCTTCGATGAGTCTTCTGCATTGTGCCCGGTCTTGGTGGATGTGTATCCGTCCGCTCTCCACTACTTCAACAAGGTGATATTCAAAGAGTTTGTTGAGAATGACGAGGCAGGAGA
>JBBTUC010000051.1:0-3742 GCA_038078675.1 Patescibacteria group bacterium | reverse complement strand
GATGGCCGCCTGATCCGAATACGGCGTCATGAAGGCCTCAAAGCCGAGCACCACTGTATGATTATGGGAAAGAGTTACGGGCCATACCAAAAGACTCAAATACTTCACCCACATCTTCGTCATCGCAAGCTGCGTGTGGAAAAAGCTGTACGCTAAATACTCTCCCCGCCCGAGCCCCACGCCGAGGGCAAACCGTACGGCAAAAAATCCCGCCGCCCCAACAAAATACGGTAGAACCCGTTGCGTCATCCCCGTGAAAACGGGGATCCAGTCTTTTCTTCTCTGGATTCCCGCCTGCGCGGGAATGACAGAAGGAACGCGTAATATCCATTCATACAAAACCAAAAGAATTGGTAGAGTTATCGTCATCTCATAGGTGAAAAAAGCAAGCAGGGCAAGGACCACGCTGAGTGTCATCGCGAGACCGTTCCGACGGCGTGGCGATCTCACAAATAGCCAAAATGCTCCCAGCATAAACACGACCCCCGTCATTTCCATCGATGCAGCAATGTAGGTGATGGACTCGGTGTGGATCGGATGCAGTCCGAAGAGGAGAGCTGCTATGAATGCTGTCATCCCCGACCTGATCGGGGATCCAGTCTTCTCCTCTCTGGATTCCCGCTTTCGCGGGAATGACAATTGATCGACAATCAAAAACACCAATACTGTCGCTGCCAGGTGGACCAGGAGTGAGTGGAGGTGATAGAAAAATGGATTAGTACCCCAAAGCTGATAATACACGAGATAGAGAAGCGACCGGATGGGCCGGTAGACTCCCGGTTGGCTCTCGGGGTTAGCACCGGCCAGGAGCTGCCCCACACTCCCCCAACTCCTCGTCAGTTCCCATTCTTTGATAAAGTACTGATCATCAATGACAAATCCATTACCAAAGATATTGAGATACGCCACCGTCGTAACCAAAATAATAATGCCTATCTGCCACGCTTTACTCATAATTCATACAGTACTCATACACTCTTGTCATTGCGAGACCGTTCCCACGGCGAAGCAATCTCGGGGGAGATTGCCACGTCGCTCGAAGACTCGCTCCTCGCAATGACAAACTTCATGGTGCCCTCCAAAATCCCGTCTCTGCTTCCGCTGCTTTTTGGTAATACACATTAGATAATTCCATATTTCCCATATCCCGATACGTACGGGAGAGCGACGCGTAGCCTACGGCAAACCCCGGATTGATGGTCACGGACCCGAGATACGCCTCTAATGCTTTGGCATAATCCTTCCGGTCATTATATGCATTTCCCAGGGCAAAATAGGCGTATGCATTTTCCGTGGGAGCTGCGGCAACATCTTTTTGCCAAAGGGTAACATCATCATGCCAATCCCTGTTGCGTACCGCAGTGCGCATGCCATATAAAAGCGCTATCACCCCTATCACCCCTATCATCCTTATCACCCTTATCCTCCCTAATCTCCCTAAAGCCCACCCCGCCACCATCACAAACCCCACCGACGGGATGTAGAGCATCCTTTCATTAAACATCGACCCTCCCGGCACAAAGCCCATAACCGGCAAAAGTGAGATAAAAAACCAAGCAATCCCGAATGAGACGAGAGGATATTTTTTTCTCATCTTCCACCCTATCACCCCTATCCCCCCTATTACCCCTATCGCCCCTAGTATCTCCGGATCCAGGATCGACTGCCCGAGAATGGCCACGGTCCGATATCCACGGTACACAAACGCCTCGATGCCGGGGCTGATAATGTGATTATTCACAAGCCCCACCGGCCAGACCGTCACCCAGAGATAATGCATCAAAACTTTAGGCAATGTAAGGATGGTGTACCAGATGCTTCCGCCTAAATACGTACCGCGGGACGTAATTCCTAAAACAAAAAACCGGATAAAAAGATAAACCCCCGCCCCAAAAAAGTATGGGAGAACCCGTTGCGTCATCCCCGTGAAAACGGGGATCCAGTCTTTTCTTCTCTGGATTCCCGCCTGCGCGGGAATGACAGAAGGAACGCGTAATATCCATTCATACAAAACCAAAAGAATTGGTAGAGTTATCGTCATCTCATAGGTGAAAAAAGCAAGCAGGGCAAGGACCACGCTGAGTGTCATCGCGAGACCGTTCCGACGGCGTGGCGATCTCACAAATAGCCAAAATGCTCCCAGCATAAACACTACTCCCGTCATCTCCATGGATGCAGCAATGTAGGTGATGGACTCCGTGTGAACCGGGTGGAGGCCAAAAAGAAGCGCAGCAACACCGGCTGTCATCGCGAGACCGTTCCGAATTTTGTCATTGCGAGCGAAGCGAAGCCAAGTACAGGACTGTACCTGGCGAAGCAATCTCTTTCCCAATGGGATTGCTTCGTCGCTATCGCTCCTCGCAATGACAGAAACGATAAAAAAAACCAATACCGTCGCTGCCAGGTGGATGAGGAGTGAGTGGAGATGGTACCAAAATGGATTCGTACCAAAAAGATTGTAATAGGCCGTGTAGATCATCGCCCGCACCGGCCGGTAGACCCCTTCATGCCCCGAAGGCACGGCACCCCGGAATGCTTCCGCGATACTAGGATGATACTTCCCGATAAATACGTGATCGTCTATGGTAAAGTTGTTGCGAAAAATAGGGAGGTAGACGAGCGTAGTCACAAAAAGAATGAGGATGAGTGGGATCCAACCATTGACAATAGAGGTACGTTGCGTTACCATATCTTTATTAGATCGGGATGGGTGTCGACCGTACGGTAATCAGTCCGCCGTTAAACACTCCTTGATCCCTCGGGATGCCCGGTCTTTTTCTTTGGAAAAAGAATGGCCATCACCGCTTTGGCCGTAACCCGCAAACCTCTTAGAATACAAGATCAATTTTTCTCTGATGATATTTTCCTTATCTTTATATTCCAAATCAATAACAATAGGTACTCTCGGTTTCACCTTTTTTAAAAGGAAAACTAAAAGCATCGAGAAAGTAAAGATAGTAAAATTTCTCGGCTGGCCTCTTAACCTGAATTCGTTCTGGATCACTCTCTTATCCTTCGCCCGGATTAAAACAGAAAACTTAACACCATTAGAGAGGGCAATTACCGTATCCTTTTCCGTTTGTTCAACTTTGTTTGACTGATCAATTTGGACATTCATATGATGATTACTGTCTCCTGATTATAAGCCAATCCGCACTCGCTGACGATATGGGAGGAGTACCGAAATTAAGGGTAAAGGCATCGGCGGATTTTGTCGCGACCCACACGGTCGTATTCCATGACGGCGTCACGGAGAGCATATATGATCCTTCCAATCGGGCTATGGCCGATGCGGTCGCCACACTCTCCCCTGCCCCGACGATAAGCGTGCCGGTTGCACTTGCACTCACCGCCAAATCTCTAAAAATGCCCGACCCCGATGCAATGACGTCACCGGTAAACCGTGCCGCGCCCGTCGCGTCAAACACGAGGTCCGCAAAGCCATTAAGCGGTTTGATTATATTGACGCCAAGGATTCCCGTCACCGCCAAGTTTCCATTGATCACCACATCCCCTGCCGTATTGACCACGATAGTTCCTCCCATGATATCCAGGTTGCCCAGTTTAGCAGGTTGAAGATACAACGTATCTGAAATGGTACTGATGCCGGTCTTGTTTATCAAAATCGTACCATCTACCAATACCTCCCCCTCACTTTCAGTAACTCCCCCCGACCCCCTCTTAAAGTAAGAGGGGGCAACGGGGGAGTTAAGAAGGAGCGCAAGGAGCGCAGAGCTTGTGG
>JBBTUC010000050.1:6614-7609 GCA_038078675.1 Patescibacteria group bacterium | reverse complement strand
AGGACAAAATCCCTGGGGAATCAACCGGACATTATCGGTGGGGAATGACAGGGGTGGTTATCTAGCCAGGATTGCACCAATACCGAGGAGCATCATAAGGAGGCCAATAATTTTTATTTTTCCGACGGATTCTCCGAAAAGTATTTTTCCCATCAGTGAGCTCCAAAGCATGTTCGTCCGTTTTATAGAGACGACGTAGACTGTGAGTCCCGTCGACAATGCAGTATACATCGCGAGATTGGAGAGTCCGTCAATCACGCCTAGAGATATTAACCTCCCTGCGTTTTTTTTGAAAAGTAAAAATGACCCACCATATTTTTGCATGATTACAAAGAGTATGGTAGCGCCCGCGACTGCGCCAGCCCATACAGCAAACAATGGGCTGGAAGTTCGTACAGCGGCTGTACTTAAGTGAGCACCCACTGACCAAATGAAACTTACGCCAAGCATCGCTACTGTGCCAGGTTCATCGATAATCCGAAACAACGGATACCAAAGCCCTTTTTTGATGACATCTTTAGTAAGACGAATGCAATAGAGCCCAATACAAACGAGCCCAATACCGGTCCACCCGAGAGGAGAGGGAAATTTATGGTCGAAAAAGACCGCAAGGAGGGCAGTGATAATCGGATTAAACGCAAGCATCGGGATAGAAATAGAAAGAGGGGAGAGTTTGATCGCCCGCATGTACAGAATGGATGCAGAGGGGATAGTGATACAAAATCCTAATAACACTACCCAGAACATCGGTTGGATGACCGGGATACCCACGACAAGAAGTACTCCGGAAAGGAGAATTGCCTCAAAAAACTGCATAGCGAATGCAGTCATATACTCATTGGTTTTTTGGGCCCCTTGTTTTCCAACAACGTCTTTGGCAGTTTCTAGAAATGCTGTCGCGAATGCGAAGAGTGGCCACATGCGCGTATACTACCTTTTGTACTCTTTACTATGCAAGATTTATACTTGACACAAAGTCTATCAATTGATATAAT
>JBBTUC010000050.1:0-6604 GCA_038078675.1 Patescibacteria group bacterium | reverse complement strand
TATATGTTACAAACAACAGTCACAGCCATGGAGGCACGCAAACGCTTCGGTGAGATACTCAATAGTGCTTTTTACCATGGCATTTCTACCGTGATACAACGCAAAGGGAAAGCAATCGCACGAGTTGTCCCCATCGTACACACAAATGCTAAACTTATGAAAGACGCGCCTGATGCGCATGCAGTAGCGCAGGCCAGAGCACGACTTAGAGGAAGTGTCCTTTCCTATGTAAATCCTTTTGAGCCTGTTGGCCTGGATGATTGGGAGGCGCTCAAATGATCCTGTTGGATACCCACATACTCTTATGGTGGGCAAATGAAACAACGCAGCTTTCCTCTCATTCCCGTCGGGTGATCGATGATGAAATTAAAGTCGGTGCGGTCGCCTCTTCAGCGATGAGCGCATGGGAGATTTGCCTACTTGTGAAAGCTGGACGGGTGACGCTTGCCACGGATATTGAAACATGGTTTCGTGATCTGGAAATCCTGCCATATTTTCGGTTTGTTTCCGTAGATGCCCATATTGCAAAGACCGCAGTATTCTTGCCTGATCCGTTCCATAAAGATCCCGCTGACCGCATCATTGTCGCTACGGCGCTTCGGTTTGGTGTGCCGCTCATCACCAAGGACGAAAAAATTCGTCGTTCCAAGCTCGTCCGGACGATTTGGTAATTTGCTTGATGCTTTTTCCGGTGGGGGAGAGGTTCTTGGTTCACTCAGGTGAGTTTACATGTCTAGAGTTGATCATCCTTTATGAATGCTTTGATTTCCTCGTCGGTATAGATGCGGTAGGGGACGCTGCGTGCTTTGGGTGAGGTCAGCACGACGTTTTTCCCGTTTTTCGGGATGGTAACCAATCCTTTATCAAGGACCTTTAGCCATTCTACCTGACTGGTGCTGGGGATGAGTTGTGGTGCCATATGTTTATATTTCTATATTGTAAACTTTCTAACTTTTGGGTCAATAGTTGGTGTCAATAGTGCATATTTAGTATCCCTGGTGTGTGGTAATATGTTTGATGTATGGATGTAAAAAATGCACAAGGAGAATTTTTTAAGGGGAATCCGGATGTCGCTTCGTTTGTTGAAAGAAATAAATTGTTGGATGCACCGACAATTGTTTATGGAAAGGCAAATAAAGCAATACGGTGGGGTGATGATCCATGGGAAGTAGAGGATACAACGCTTGCTAAACTTGTCCTCTATAGTAAATCGTTGAGTACATTGTATTCTGACAACGGGCCATTTCATCCTCTTCCATTTGTAACAGTTTCTGCAAAAAATTGGGGGGACTCTGCGCAAATGAATGATCCGTATTTTTTTCATTCTCAATCAAAGTTTTATGAGTTTTGGGTTGGCGATAGTTCAAGTTTATTAAAAAGAGAATTGTTGGCAAATAAACCTGAAGGGAGCGTTGATGTATGTATGTTAGAGCAAAACGGAAGTCAAACTGGGATGTGGTATGGATGGCAGCCAGCGCACATTGTCGCTCAAGCAAGAGGAGATATAAAACTTTTTACTTATATTCAATTGACTCAAAACCAAGCGGAACAAATAAAACAAGAAATAACTAAACATCCCCAACGCCCCCATCAGATACTTCAATCAATATTTCCGAATGCTTTTTTACCAGCAGTTGAGTCGGAAAATTTACGTCGCGTTTTTGACCAATATGGGCAAGCGGAATTGGATCGCTTGTCACATAAATTTCCCAATAAGGATCTTCGTCATATTAACTCAGAATTAGGGATTAACCTTACAAAGGAAGGTGAAGTTCTTGAGCCATCTGAGGCATTTGCGAGACTTCAGCCTTTCAGAGATGTTCTTGTGATGACTGCCCTCGGAGCAACAAAACTAGCGCGTGTTGCGCCACAACAGTCTTTATGGTTTGGGGATGTTTGTGACGTATCAGCATTGACGACAGAAAGCGTTAGACCACGCTTAGAGCTTTTAAGAGTAGCATAATTTTCTATAAGGAGCTGTTTTTCTTGTCAACGTAGGCTAAAATGATTATAATTATAGGAGTCCCCAGATAGAGGGGTTTTATTTTTTCCTATGTCGAGTATTACCACTGCTGATTTTCGTAAAAGCGGAGTCATTGAGTTTAAAGGCGAGCCGCACGCGATTGTGGAGTTTCAGCATGTCAATCCGGGGAAGGGGAGTGCCTTCGTGAGGACACGACTTAAATCCCTTAAAACCGGCAAAGTGCAGGACTTCACTTTTAAGTCCGGGGAGTCGGTAATCGAGATTCCGGTTGATACCCATGAAGCGCAGTACCTCTATAAAGAGGGAAACGTGTATGTATTTATGGAGAACTTTACTTTTGAACAGTACCAGGTAAGCGAAAGCGTACTTTCTGATTATCTTGCCTTTCTCAAACCCAATGACACCTACCAACTTCTTGTCCATGAGGATGAGGTATTGGGAATCCGTTTTCCCAAAAAAGTGCGGCTCCTCGTCACTGAAGCGGCTGAGGGTGCCCGCGGAGATAGCGTTGCAGGAGCGGGAAAAGTCGTGAAAATGGAGACGGGACTATCCGTCACCGTTCCTTTGTTTATCAAAGAAGGCGATACGATTGCCATTGACACCCAGACCGGTCAGTACCTCGAGCGGGCGTAGTGCTACAATGCCTCTTATATGTCCCGGTGGACGCGATACCTCGTTATATTTCTTCTTGGTGGACTGACTGCACTAGGGTTCAACTTTTCCTTACCGAACGAAGTGACCATTTCTGAAGGAGCGGCAAGTACCACGGTGGTGCAAGTAGGCAGAGTCATTGACGGTGACACAATTGAGCTCATTGATGGACGCCGGGTCCGGTACATCGGGATTGATACGCCGGAGATGGGGGATCCCCGTAAGAATGTTGAATGTTTTGCAAAAGAAGCGACGGAAGAGAATAAAAGACTGGTTGAGGGGAAGACGGTACGATTAGAAAAAGATACTTCTGAAATGGATAAATATGGAAGGCTGCTTCGATATGTTTATGTTGGGGATATATTCACAAATGATTATTTAGTCCGTCAGGGCTTTGCGCGCGCCGATACCATCCCGCCAGATGTAAAATTTCAGCAGCAGTTTCTGGAGGAGCAGAGAGAAGCACAGGGGCAGGGGAGAGGCCTATGGGAAAGGTGCTATTGACAAAAATTGTATGGATAGGATACAATAGTTGTTATATGATGACGATCAATATCTCTATTCCTAAAACCATGTATGAAGATGCGAAAGCCTACCTCGCGCGTCCGGGGTATTCGTCGGTGAGCGAACTTTTTCGTGACACGCTTCGGGACAAGCTTTACCCCCGGCTTACCGAAAACGGGTTTACCCCCGAGTTTGAGGCGTTAGTTCTTGAGTCAGAAAAAGAACCCCGGAGTAAGGATCGTGTTTGGAGGACAGAGAGGGATATTAACGATTATTTTGATGCGCTTCGGAAACGTATTAAAAAACATGTTAAAAATTGAGCGCACCGGATTATTTGATCGGACTCTTGACGAGCTGGCAATGCGCTATGAAGGTATAGATGTATTTGTAGAACAGCGGATTGTTTTTTTTAGCAAAAATCCGAATGACAGCAGATTGGATAATCACCCTTTGCGTAAAAGCATGGAAGGAAGATGGGCGTTTTCGGTGAATGACGACATTCGTATCGTCTATAGATGGTTAGGAAAAATGACAGTACGTCTTCTCGTAATCGGTACACATGAGGCGGTGTACAAGAAATCTTCGTAACCTGCTACACTGTATTTACGATGCCCGAAGAATTTTTTGCTCCCATCAGTAATCACGCGACACCGCCCGTGTATCGCTATTTTAACGGAAAAGAGTGGGTGGAAAGCACAAGCGGAAAGAGTGTGGAAGTGCGATCACCCATTGACGATTCAGTAGTGGGCGCGCTTCAAGTGGTGACAACCGGGGAGATTGATGCTGTGATGGCGGCATCTAAAACTGGACAAGCAAAGTGGGAAGCAACGCCCTTAAATCAGCGGGTGAAGATCATGCATTTAGCTGCCGACTGGGTACGGCATTTTGAGGAGTACCTGACGACCCTTTTAGCAAAAGAAATCGGCAAGACGACGGGTGAAGCGAAGAGTGAAATTATTAGAACCGCGGATCTCATAGACTACTATGCCGACGAAGTCCAGTCGATGCGGGGGGAGACACTAGACAGCGATAACTTTCCCGGATACGACAAAGGACGGATTGGACTTATCGAGCGGGTAGCGTGGGGGAGTGTCCTTGCCATCGCGCCATTTAATTACCCCGTCAATTTATCCGCAAGTAAAATTGCCCCTGCACTCCTCATGGGCAACAGCGTTGTCTTTAAACCCCCGACACAGGGTGGAATAAGCGGCCTCCACCTCGCCCAAATATTTATCAAAGCGGGGGTTCCTGAAGGAGTGCTGACCTCTGTAACCGGGACGGGGAGCGATATTGGCGACTACTTAGTATCGCACCCGGGGGTGGACTGTATTACCTTTACCGGTAGCTCTGACACAGGAGAAGTAATCGCCAGGAAAGCGGGCATGAAACCGCTCGTTTTTGAGTGCGGCGGCAACAATCCGGCCCTCGTCCTTCCCGATGCGGACATGAATCTCACGGCGCGGGAGATTGTGAAGGGAGCATTTTCCTATGCGGGACAGCGCTGTACGGCGATCAAATACGTTCTTGCGATGAGCGCTACGATTGAAGAACTTATGCCGGTGCTTCTTAAATATTTTACCGAATCGGTGAAAATGGGTGATCCACGAAGTCCGGAAACGAAAATGGTAGGACCGGTTATATCTGTTGCGGCTGCCGAGCACATCCAGTCTCTTATTGATGAGACGGTAAAAGCCGGAGCAAAAATTGTCGTAGGCGGGCCTGCCCGCAACGCCTACATTGAGCCCACGATCCTCAAAGATGTCCGTCCGGAGATGCCCGCGGTGCGGGAGGAAGTATTCGGGCCGGTTGTGTCCCTCATTACGGTTAAAGATGTGAGTGAAGCGGTGGCAATCATTAATGCTTCTCGGTTTGGCCTGCAGGCTTCAGTCTTTACCAAAGACGAGGGGGCAGGGATTGTGATCGCCAAACAATTAAACGTCGGGACGGTGCAAATTAACGGTAGTCCCCAGCGCGGCCCGGATCATTTCCCATTCTTAGGCGTCAAGCGCTCGGGTCTCGGAGTCCAAGGAGTACGGTATAGTCTCGAAGAGATGAGCCGGCTTCGACCGATTGTGATTAATAAACCCCAATAAATCAGGAGAGCGTTTGAATCGTAAGCCCCGGGAGAGAAAGTTTTTGCAACTTCACGTCGTTGGTGATGAATATATCCGCCTTATGGACGATAGCCGTCGCTAATTGAACAGCGTCGGGCGTACGAAGGGATTTGTGTTCTCGCCGCAGGCGAGCAGCTTCCAGTGCGATTTCTCTATCGATATTCATAACGCGTACATTCGGGGTAAGATAGAAAAAGTTGGTGATGGCGTGTTGAGCCTCGGTATCATCTTGATATTTGAAAGAGGATAGGCTTTCCAATAGCGATATGATCGATGTGACAATAGTTGTTTTACCCCGTTCGGCAAGTTTAATGATGAGTTCTGAGGCGTCTACAAAGTGTTTGTTTTGATCGAAGAAGTAAATGAAAATCATCGAATCCAAGGCGATGGTTCTATTAATGAATGAATTAAGGGAACTGTCTGTTATGGCCATGATTTATCTTTATCCCATGACGCGCGTTCGTGTTCGATGTATTTATCTACATCCCCATAAGCGCCTTTTGCAATCCCTTTTACCCGATCAACCCAGCTTACGGGCTGTGGACTGATTGTGCCCACTGCACGAGGGTGCTGTCTATTGATATCCAGGATGAGTTTGTGGCCACTTTTAATTCCCCAAAGCTTTCTGACGTTGCTGGGAATTACCACTTGTCCTTGAGATGAAACAGTTAAAGTGTATGTCATATGCCATTTACTTTTATCATAAATCTAAATGGAAATCAAGAGGTCATTTACTCCAATTCCATCGTCGCCGGAGGGGGAGACGTTTGGCACCTCATGACCAATTGGTCCTCAATAAATCAGTTTGACCCAGCACCATCCGATGGTGCGGGGTTGACAACCTCCCCATCATGTTTGATAAAGATTTGTAGATTGGTCGGATTAACTTTTTTGGCAGGCGAGGAGTTGGATATAGGGGATGACGTTACTCGTTGCCGCCGTGCCGGTCGCGCCGGTGCCATCGGCACTAGTCGAGCCTGTACCACTGCTGGAAGTTGTCTGTGCAGCAGCTAATGAGGTAGCAGACATGCTATGACTTTCAGCGTTATACTGAGACGATATACTATGGCTGTGGCTCGGGCCGGT
Source organism: Patescibacteria group bacterium (assembly GCA_038078675.1). GTDB lineage: Bacteria > Patescibacteriota > Microgenomatia > UBA10105 > UBA927 > JBBTUC01. The sequence goes on along the minus strand of JBBTUC010000050.1, from coordinate 265 downwards.
ATGCGTATGACTTGGGCCGGTGTGGGTATGGGTACGGTTTTCGAGATTGGTGAAGGCCGTGCCGACGGTTCCTGCAAGTGTCCCGGCTGCCGGAAGACCGACCATGGTCATACCTCTCGCGGCAGTCAGCTCGGTCCAGCCGGTGGGGCAGGAGGCGGCATTGAAAAACATAACGCCAGTTGCCGGTACCCCGCCGCTTGCCGCCGCCGCCTGGGCCGTCCCGTCCCCAAACTTAATGGAGTTTTCTACGATAAGGCTTCCGGCT
>JBBTUC010000049.1:0-14461 GCA_038078675.1 Patescibacteria group bacterium | reverse complement strand
GACCTGGAACAACCCTTGGGCGCCGCTTGGGGAAACAGCGCTTGCATCGCCGCACGATTCAATTTGCATGATCGTGCTGACGAGATCCTCGTCCAGGTCATACGTCCGGCTCCACTCCACAATCTTGGGCGCCCACGCCTGAATTTCCGGCGTGAAGATCGGGGAGATTTGCCCGGACGGGCGTGATGGCCACCGCACCGCTTGAGCGGAGCCGCCGGTTATCACCGACAGGAATGCCAATCCCGTCAGTGGAATTGTGACGCAGATGCCGGCCCAGATGCCAGCAGCTAATGCCGCCCGGAAAAACTTACCGTTTCCGAATGGCAACTCGATCGTCATGACGTACAGCCAGTACAGAGTTTTTGTGGACGTGTCAAACATCCACTTCAATCCCTGTCCGGTTGCACGAATTCCGCGCAACGCGCTGCGAGGGTTTTTGTTTGCAAATACACCGCCGGCGAGCAAAAGTACCGCTGCGCCAGCGATGACTACGATTCCGCTCCAGTTCGAGCCCGTCGGAGTACGTCGAGACTCGACGGTTTCCACTACCAGGTCAAGCGGATCGACCCAGTAAACCTGGCCCATGGCGTCGTTTACCATTTGTGAATCGTAGCCTTGCGGCCGCGACTTGCGGTAGCCGACTGAAAGGTGCCAATGGGCGCGAAATTGAGGTGCGACTCCATTCATTGACTCGACACCCAGGAGGGTATTTTCGTCGACGAGGGAGCCGATCTTGTTTTCCAGACCTTCGGCGAAGGCAAGATGGAACACATCCATCACCCATCCTTCGCAGGCGTCAATCCCTTCGATACGGACGTAGGTGGTTTGGAGCCCCGAGGGGTTTCCTTCTACCCCGACCGCAGCGAGTATTCCCGGGAACATGGGATATATTGCTCCAACCCCATCCAATCCCGGGAGGGCACCAGTGCCGACGGCGTGCATCCCTGAGATAATCGAATCCTCGAGGGGTCGGCCGTCGTAGACCGGATTACTAAATTGGCAGCCCTCTTGCGCGGCTGCAGGAGTTGCAAAACTAAATATCAGCCCTAATGTGAGGGCTGTGAGGAAGAACATCCGTTGAGCGGACATTTCATTTCTCCTTTGCCCTTTGGGCACTAATTAAAACAACTTTTTATGTTAAGAAATAGGTACGCAGACAGCAAGAATTTATTGCTGTGCACGGTCCTATTTCCTAACGCTGTTTTTTATCGAGTCCGCCATGATCCATTCTTATAATTAATTCCTTCATTCACTTATTAAAGTACAAGCTTGTGGATGGTCGAGGATCGCGCAAATGCGATGGCGACGGCATCCAGCAAACCCCGGTATTTGATTCCAGGAGGAAGCCCTTCGACAGGCTCAGGGTTTTCTTCTGTTTTCAACGCACGAAAAATTCCTCAATCAAGAGGCAGTATAATTTTCACTCTCATATGCCATGTACGGCATAAATTAAGGCAGGACGGGCAGCAATACAGGCAGGAGAAGGCGATGGTAACAAAATCCTATAGGGTTGTCAAATTTTTTGATATAGGAATCAGAAAACAGATATGCTATTGTGAATATATGCGTATTATTGATCAGTTGTGGCTTTCGATTCTTTCAGAACTGTTTGTTAACCTTTCTGCCGGATATTTTGGCGTGGCATTTATAACGCCGAGTTTTTCACGGAAACGAAAGTGGGCGCGAATCGGAATCTTGTTTAACTATGTAGCCTATGGTATGCTTTTTTTGGTGATGGCATTCGTATTTCGTAAGGCAATATTATGAAACAACAAGCTCCATCAACGAAACATTTTGACTTCGACGATTTCAGTGTAAAACTCCAGATAGCCACAGGACTTGTTCTTGTTGCCCTGTTTCTCGCTTATCTTGCAATTGTAAAATAGCGTCTGTTTCCTGGTTCCTACTCACACATTTCAATCCCAAAAGTCCCATGCCGTGATTTTTTAATTTCCTTCATTCACTTTTTAATGTACAAGCTTGAGGATGGTCGAGGATCGCGCAAAAATGCGACAAGCGACGGCATCCATCAAACCCCGGTATTAAACCGGGAAAAAAAATCTTATTGGGCAGGAGTTCGGCCCCACTTCGCTAAAGCTTCGCGGGGCAAGGCAGGAGAAGTTGATTCTATTCAAATCCTATAGGGTTGTCAAATCAAATAGTCCTAACTCGTATGGTATACTTTGGGAATGAATGTGAATGTATGGCCTGATCGGATTATCCGGTGGGGATTCATTCTCCTTTTTGGTCTCGTGCCAATCCTTCTCACCCCATGGAATTACGAGCTCTTTGAGTACAACAAGATGATGGCCGTGTATGCGTTGACCGTCATTATTGTCGGTGCGTGGCTCGTTAAAAGCATTACTCAAGGAAAATTGAGAATAGTCCGGATGCCTTTGGATATCCCCATTTTGTTGTTCGTCACTTCGCAACTTGTAAGTTCGATTTTTTCAATAGACCCCCATGTATCGTGGTTTGGTTACTACAGTCGGTTCAATGGTGGCATGTTCTCCATTATTTCCTACGTTTTTTTATATTATGCGTTTGTTTCCAATGTACAAAATTTACAAAAGTTATTAGTAGTCGCGTTGGGAAGCGGGGCTGTTGTAGCCCTTTACGGGGTAGCAGAGCGGCTCGGTGTTGATAAAAATCTTTGGGTCCAGGATGTGCAAAATCGCGTTTTTAGCTCACTCGGCCAGCCTAATTGGCTTGCTGCATACCTCGTCGCCCTCATCCCGATTGTGTTGGGATTCGCTTTATTGTCATTGCGAGGAGTCCCGCTCGGCGGGACGACGAAGCAATCTCCACAAATGAAAGGGATTGCTTCGCCGTCAGAACGGTCTCGCAATGACATCGTGTCGTTTGCGCTTTGGTGCTTCATCGCAGCACTCTTCTTTTTAGTGCTGCTGTTTACCCGTTCCCGGTCAGGACTCTTAGGATTTGCCGTTGCAGATGTGGTATTTTGGGGATTAGTTTTTTTGAAAACAAAGCGAATCGTTTTGCCTTTTGTCATTATTCATCTCGCATTTGTTATTCTTACCGTTTTTTTTGGTCCTTCCCTCCCCATTCCCTCATTAACTCGTTTGCCAATCACGCAGGCAACACCTTCCGCAGCCTACACCGCTCCCCTATTGGAAACCGGGGGTACGGAATCCGGCACGATCAGAAAATACGTGTGGCAAGGCGCGATAAATGCCTGGCAGAGCTCCCTCAAGACGTATCTCATCGGTACCGGGACAGAGACGTTTGCCTTCGCTTTTTATCAGTTTAAACCCAAGGAGCATAATCTCACGAGTGAGTGGGATTTTCTTTACAACAAAGCCCACAATGAGTATCTCAATTATTTGGCAACAACGGGCATTTTTGGGTTGGGAAGTTATCTTTTGTTTATCGGTGCATTCATTGTATGGTTTTTTTCTTTATTTCGTCATGCCGGACTTGATCCGGCATCCAGTTCAAAATCAAAGATGGATTCCCGCCTCCGCGGGAATGACACCATCATGCAAGTTGCTCTTTTTGCCGGTTGGATTTCCATCCTTGTCACAAACTTTTTTGGCTTCTCGGTGGTCATCCTGCAAGTGTTTCTTTTTCTTTTTCCGGCTATGGCGATCGCGGGTGATCAGAGCAAGTCATGGAGCATTCCCGTCCCCCGAAAGATTATTCTATTTTTTATTTTCATGGCATCGTTTATCGTACTTGCTTTACTTGCCCTCTGGTGGCACGCCGATACGCTATTTGCCAGCGGCTACCGTATGACTCGCGCAGGGCAGTACGCTTCAGGAGCCGCGTTTCTCAAACAGGCCGTTGCCATAAATCCCATTGAGCCGTACTACTATGATGAGCTGGGCAGCGCATACGCGGGATCGGTAACTGATGCTCTTGAGAGTAAAGATGCGACGCTTGCCGCGACTCTCGTCCGTCAAAGCCTTGAAGCCAGCGACCGCGCTCTGTCCATCTCGCCGGCAAATGTCAATTATTGGAAAACCCGTACGAAGATATATTACTCGTTTTCTGAATTTGATCCTGTATTTAATGATGCGGCAATTGAAGCCTTAGAAAAAGCAGGTGAACTATCGCCCAACGATCCCAAGATTACCTACAACCTCTCTATCCTGTATGGCCGGAAGGGCATCAATGATAAAGCCATCGAACTTCTTAAAACAACGATAGACCTAAAACCAAACTACCGTGATGCCTACTATGCTCTGTGGGTTTTTTACACGGAAGCCAGGAAGTCCGAACTTGCAAAAAAACTTCTGCAGGATTATCTCGTAAAAGTCGACCCAAACGATAAAGATTTTATAGAAAGGATAGGCAAATGAAATCAATGACGTATGTCCCAAACGCGGTTTTAACAACTCCGGCCAAAACCGTAACGGTATTTGACAAAAAGTTAGGGAAACTTATCGGGCAGATGCATGATGTTCTTCTCTCCACCAAAAATCCGAAAGGTGTCGGGCTTGCTGCGCCCCAGATCGGGGAATCGTTGCGGGTGTTTATCACCCGTCCCAAAGAAGAGTCGAAGATCCGCGTTTTTATCAATCCTGAAATCGTTCTGCGTTCAGAAGACCAGACTGACGGTGTTCCCGAACGGGAAAATAAGCTAGAAGGCTGTCTTTCTATCCCCAAAATTTGGGGGAAGGTTAAACGCGCAAAGACGTTGTCCTTGCGGTATCAGGACGAGAGGGGCAATATTCATAAAGATAAATTTTCGGGATTTTTGGCTACCATCATTCAGCACGAAACGGACCATATAAACGGTATTTTATTTACCCAGCGGGTTCTCGAGCAGAAAAGCAAAATGTATCAGACGGGAAAAGATGATGATGGGAAGGAAATATTAGAAGAAATTGTACTTCGTTAATATTACATCATTTAAAATGTCATCCCCGCGAAGGCGGGGATCCAGTATTCGAAAAAGACTGGATTCCCGATCAGGTCGGGAATGACGAATACTATGATTTCTTCAGTTGCTCGCATCATCTTTTTTGGTTCCACCTCCGATTCAGTTTTGATTTTAGAAAAACTTCGCGTTCATGTATGTGCAATCGTTACACAACCTGCCCGTCCCGTAGGACGAAAACAAGTATTGACGCCGACACCGGTTGAAACATGGGGAAAGGCACACGGGATTCCGGTTTTTTCGTTCCCTTCAGATTCCGGGAAGACGTGGCTCTATACAGATGAGCGTCAGGTTGTTGATACCCTCCAGCCGTTCAAGGCAGATCTTTTAGTCAGCGCCTGTTATGGACAAAAAATTCCGTGGGAAGCGATTAAAGAGGCCCGTTTGGGAGGGCTAAACGTCCACCCGTCGCTTCTGCCCCGCTGGCGTGGGGCTGATCCCGTTCCATGGGCTATTCTTACCGGCGATCATCAAGCGGGAGTGACCATCGTGACCCTGTCAGAGAAGTTTGATGAGGGGAGGATCATCGCTCAAAAGAAAATTCCCATTATGGATGCAGACACGAGTGAACCGCTCCGGACGAAACTTTTTACCCTGGGTGCCGATTTACTTATGGAAGCACTCCCCACATACTTGTCATTGCGAGACCGTTCTGACGGCGCGGCAATCTCCTTATTGCATGAGATTGCTTCGTCGCAAGACACTCCTCGCAATGACAGCGAGCCGTATGCCCGAAGGCTTTCCCGTGATGACGGGTTTGAGCCGTGGGAGGCGATACAGAAGGCTTTTGAGGATCAGGGGGAAGCACTGCGCATTGACCGGAAGTTCCGCGCTTTTTTCCCCTGGCCGGGATTATGGTCAAAAATTAAAGAAAGGCGTCTCAAGATTCTTAAACTCCATATCGATCATGAAAGACTCGTGCTCGACGAAGTGCAATGGGAAGGCAAGAAGCCGATAGCGTATTCTCCCCTCTTGACAGCCGCGTCCTAGAGATTACACTTGGTTTAGGGGTAAATACATATGGCGAAACGAAAAACAGCTTCTTCATCATTTATTCGGGACGATGTCGCTTCATGGAATTTTATTATTTTTTTAACTCTTGCTTTTATCCTTTTGGTCGTAGTGTTGACCGCAGTAAAGAAAACATCTTTGGATCTTCGTAGCCGTGCAGGTTTATCCTGCCCGGAACTTGCACTTCCGCGTCCGGAAGATTGTGCTGGCGGTTGGACGTATAAACGTGATTCCAACGCATGTCTGGCGTTCTTTTGTGAAGCCAAATCCGCAGTAACTCCTACAAAATCTCCGGTGAAGAAGTAACGGTTTGCTTGGCGAGGTCAAATTTTACTCGTTTAATGCACTTGGTGCACGCATGCATTCGCGTCATGATCCCATGTATCGACAAACTTATCCAGTGGAGGTTGGGTTTAAATGATCGTATCGTGGTCTGTGCCCGTTTTTTCCACTGTCCGCCGGCAACCCCGGTGTGGTGGGTGTGAGATCGACCCATACTTGATTTTTTTTTGCACATCTCGCATCTGTATGACATAGAATGTATACCAGGTAGTAGATTTTCGATGTTTTTCAACAAATACCATGCGCTTTGCGCATGATCGAAAATTCACTACCTGGTATACTATACCATATGATCGGTGAACTTACCAGTAACCCGGTAGGGTTTTTGTTTTGGGTGATTTCTTTAGTAATCGCTATTACCATCCATGAGTTTAGCCACGCACTTGCGGCCGAACGTCTCGGAGACCCAACACCCCGGCTCATGGGGAGATTGACCCTCAATCCTCTTGCGCATCTCGATCCTTTGGGGACGATTATGCTTCTTATCGCCCGGTTTGGCTGGGGTAAACCCGTCCAGTTTGATCCCTTTAACCTCCGTCACCCCAGGCGCGACAGCGCAATAATCTCACTTGCGGGTCCGGTTAGCAATCTCATATTGGCTCTTATTTGTTCGATCGTTCTTCGTGTGATTATTTCAAACGGAATACTTGTTGGTTTATTCCAGTCTCTCATTGTCATTAACGTCGTCCTGGCTGTCTTTAATCTCGTTCCCATCCACCCCCTTGACGGCTTTAAGATCGTGGGCGGTATCTTGCCCGAGGAATACGCACGGCAATGGGCCGAGCTTGAGCGTTATGGTATGATTTTTTTGATATTTTTAATTCTTCCGATTGGCGGCGGCGCCTCTCCCATAAGCCAGCTCATATCTCCGGTGATTAATTTACTTTTAAATATTTTATTGCCAACGATACGGATTATTTAGCGAGCCATGTCTTTTTTATCCTCGTTATTGCCACGGGTAGTATTGAATACTTCATCTCGATATAATTCTGATATTCGACTCATCCGCGCGTGGGGTGAGTATAAACTTCTGGTCCACGGCTCTCCGCAATCAGGGTCCTACATTCGTATGCTTTGGAGACGGGCGTTACAGAAGATTAAGACTGACGAGCTGCATACTATTACGACCATCCTCGTTTTAGGCGTTGGCGGCGGGACGGTAATTGAACTTTTGATCAAACGTTTTCCTCACGCGGTAATCATTGCTGTGGATATTGATCCTACGATGATGGCAATTGCCAAGAAGTATTTTGGCATCGACATGTATACAAACGTGCGCTTGGAGTGTGGTGACGCAAACAGATTTGTTGAACATTCGGCAAAGAAAGGAATGGTATTTGATCTCATTGTTGTTGATTTATTTATCGGTGCTACGATACCGGAGTTTGTTTCCTCAATACCTTTTCTCAAAAATCTCCATGCAATCGTGAGACCGGGTGGGCATCTTGTGATCAATTATCTGAGGGAGCTTGAATATCAGGCAAAGTCAGATGAACTCTGTGTGTGTTTGAGTGCCATATGGAAACACACGGGAGATATGAAGTTATATAATAACCGATTCTTTTTTGCCGGGTAACCGTTCAGGAGTTGGCAAAACACATGTCATCGCGAGGCTACGAAGTAGCCGTGGCGATCTCACACGTCGTATGAGATTGCTTCGTCGAAGACTCCTCGCAATGACAATCCTTTGTTAAACCCTGAACGGTTACCTTGCCGGTACTTGACAAGGGCCCTTTCCGTATTCTACGATCAATATGCCCGAATGAGATGGAGAATATTTTCCTCCACAAATTCATTCACAATGAGGTACCCCGCCTAGGCGGGGGACAGGACGAAGTTTCCGACTCCCTTGGGCGTCGGAACAGTCCATCCGATTGAAACAATCGGGGAAAATAGCTTCACTCTCCGGGCGGAATTATTCTTCTCTTGACGACTCAAAGCATTGCCGTCCCCTACTTCTGTTGATACAATCAATACACGCCTCCATAGCTCAATGGCAGAGCGACGGTTTTGTAAACCGCTGATGTCAGTTCGATTCTGTCTGGAGGCTCAATTCAGTTTTTTTTCTTAGAGAAGATTTCTCTAAAAAAAGGTGTATCTCCCAAAAATTTCTTAAGCTCCATGGCGGAATTCTCCTGCAGCTCATACGTCACCCTTCGGCCGGTCCGGATTCTGCGAACCCACCCGCTTTTAAGCATTTGCTTGAGGTGATGAACGGCCAAAGGCTCTTTTATCATTAGTGTATCGGCAATTTCGAAGGTTTCTTTCGGATCATGGGAAAGGAGATAGAGGATGGCCAGGCGGTATCGGTGAGAGACCGCCTGAGTGAGCTTGCTTAACTTCGTCGTTTTATCGATGAGGCGTTTACGAATAAGCATGGCTTTTGTAGTATAATGCATTTTACCGCGCTGAGGTGGCGGAGTGGACAATCGTAGCAGACTGTAAATCTGCCGGCCGAAAGGCCTACCCAGGTTCGAATCCTGGCCTCAGCACATCTTCATACCCTATAAAAAATTGACCCCTTGTATTGATAAAATGTAACCGTTATATTTGTCTTTATGGAAGAACAGCAAGAGCAAGTAGCAGAGACAAGCGGTACGTTTACCTATTATCTTCTGGGCGCAGTCGTATTAGTACTGATTGTGGGAGGTATTTATTTCCTTCGACCGAAAACAGCCACCGTCCCCACGCCAACAGCAAATGAGGTTATGGCTCCCGTAGAAGTTTTACCGGCGTCAGGTCCTATTACGGGGCTAGCCTGCGAAAGGCAGTGGTACAATCCGGTGGTTGGATTTACAAAGTATTTCCTTGGGGTTGAGGGTGCTGACCTTTTGACCTCAAAGAATGTACTGTGTAGTTTTACGGTCAGTGTCGGTGGTAAAGTCGTTGCAACAACCAGCGCACAAAGCGTACTGACCGAAGCCGTTGGTCGCGGTGGTGGTACGTTCCAATGTGGTTCGCCTTCCTTGGAGCTTGAGCCCAACATCCCTACGGTTGTTGATGTTATGCTTAAAAATGATACCAATCAAACCGCATCCTGCACACAAACTTTCGTCTTCCCCCAGCCGTAGCGGATCTGTTTCTTTCGTATATTTATCCATGGTACAATATTGATTGTTCGGATCGGTCAGTGTGCCGCCTTGGCTCAGTGGTAGAGCGAGTTCTTGGTAAGAACTAGGTCGTGGGTTCAATTCCCACAGGCGGCTCAAAAATAGTTCACCTCTTGACATATACTTATCCATACTTTTATCTAGTAGTATGCTCAATTACAAAAATCCCCACGAAAAGGACATATTCGGTCAGGAAATGATCGTCAATCTTTATGATTGTAATCTTAAGAAGATTTCGTCAGCCGAACACATTAAACGATTCATCATCGAGCTTTGCGACGATGTGATCCATATGAAGCGTTATGGAGAGCCGCTTATTCCCCATTTTGGGCATGATAATCCTATTACTGCCGGTTACTCCATGGTCCAGCTTATTGAAACGAGTTCCGTCACTGGACATTTTTCAGAGTACAAGAAGAGCGCGTACGTCAACATTTTTTCCTGCGCGTGGTTTGACATGGAGAAAACCGCGCAGTTCTGTCAGGATTTTTTTGAAGCAAAAAGAATCGACGTTACGTTTCTTAAACGTCCATGAATATCTTCGGATTTTTGGCAACGGTAGCATTTGCCGCGGAAAGTGTATTGACTCCATTATCCGATGTGGTCATGAAGCCCGCCGTTTCGTTTGCTGATCTTATGAAAACAGTTTCCGTGGTTGATGAAAAAGGTTCAGTACAGGGGACGGGTAAATTTTTCGCAACCATTGTGGCCGGAGAGGCAGCAGTCCCGGATAAAAGAGTCACAAAAGAATCCCGCTACACGATTGCATTTTTGGGTGATTCCATGATAGATACACTTGGATCGGATTTAGCGCTTGTGCAGGATGAATTACGGCGAGTGTACCCATTGACGGCCTTTACGCTTCTCAACTATGGCGTCGGCGGAGAAAATATCGTGTCGGGTTTGGAACGCGTGACCCGCGACACGGTATATATGGGGCAGCATCGCCCGTCGCTTATTTCCGAGCATCCCGATGTCATCGTCATTGAATCATTTGGCTACAATCCATTTTCCTTTGAAACAGGAGCACTTCAGCAGCATTGGCTGAGTCTTGCCTATATTGTGGATGCCATAAAGGCCAACCTTCCGGATGCAAAAATCGTAATAGCTGCGACGATTGGCCCGAACAGTCGTACGTTTGGAGATGGAGCGAGTGGTCTTTCGTTTTCCCAAGTAGATAAATGGCAACGTACCCAAACGATCAAGTCCTACCTTGAAAACGCAACAAGATTTGCCAAAAGTGAGCAGTTGCCGCTTGCAGATGCATATCACCCGAGTTTGGATAGTGCCGGAGATGGTAAAGAGCTCTATGTGAATCCGGGCGACCACATCCACTACTCCGATCTGGGGCGGCAACTGTTTGTGCGAACCGTCGTACATACGATCGTAAACAACAAACTACTTGAGTAAGCCTCTCTGTTTAGGATATAATATGCTATGGCCAAGAAAGAACAACGAATTATCGTCGCATTAGTCTGTTCTGTCTGCAAAAGTCAGAACTATTTGACCCAGCGCAGTAAAATTAATACACCCGAGAAGCTCAAACTCGCCAAATTCTGCCGGAAATGTCGAAAGCACACCGAGCACAAAGAATCAGGGAAACTTGACTAAGAAGTAGCCATGCACAGAAATACCTATCTTTTTGTGAGCGTACTTGCTGTTTTTACCGCACTCGTCATTGGGGTGAACATTGGTCGGCAAGTGGTGCTGTCTCCCTCTCCGACACCGACCCCCATCGTTACCCCACCGCAGGCAGCAACCATTTCAGCTGTCAAGCCGTATAGAAACTCTTTTTGTAAAGTGGCATTTGATTACCCTGATTCGTTTACATTTCTTGAAAGCGCATCCGGAAGTGCCGTATTTTCGGGTCCAGCCGCAGGAGACGTTCTTCTTGTTACGTGTCAAAAGGAGATCCCCAGGCCTGCGATTACCCAGGAGAACATCGAAGACATCCGTATCGGAACAGTGGCAGCCAAGCTCTACCACACACAGTCGGAAAAAGACGGTACGCTTATCGATTCTTTTATCTTTCAACATCCGGGGACCAAACTTGACGTTTTTCTCGCCGGCACCGGAGAGATTTTTCAAAAACTCCTTCAGACTCTTACCATTTTCTAATTCTTTTTCTTATTACTTTTCTTATTACTTGCCTTCATTGACAATCATACCGCGACCGCTATATGATTATCAATCACCCAGAAAGGGTAAAGTGCGTCCGTAAAAACGCATCGTCCTCTATTTTTTCAACGGTCATATAGAGAACGGTCACGGCAATACCGTAGAGCTCCCGTAAAAACTCTATTTCATTAAAACTGGGATACGGCGAAACATAGACACTCTTTTGCAGTTGGTAAAGCCCCATTTGTAAGAGCCGCATACGAAAGGTATCACGGAGCTTTTTCTCCTTCTCCGGCACATCAAAAATGACGACGCGCCATTTTCCGTCCCAGCGTGTGGGTTTTTGAATGGAGAGCGTATTGAGCTCGTAGGTGAGCGCCCGGATCATGCCGTTTTTGGTTATCGTGACGGTTACCTTCCCGTCACGAGACTCCTGGACAGCGACATATTTCTGCTTTTTCAGCCGTTTGAGCGTCCGTCGCATACCCCACGGGCTATAGCTTCCCCGCCCGAGCTTCATAAGCGCCGCTACTCCCGTGAGAGCTGGAGGAAAAGCCAAGACTATGCCTACCGTTCCCACAGCCGCCAGTATTTGTAAGATATCCTTCGTTGATGGATAGTCTCGGTGTTTTATCTCCTCCTGTGTCGTCTGTCGGAAGAATCCTTCGGCCTTATCCCAGCTGATTTTTGCATAGAGGCTTCCGGTGTAAGATTTCCTACGCTTTCGCGCCTTTTTTCGCTTCATACGTTGACAATCATAACGCGATCGCTATAAGATTGTCAATCGTAAATAGTTGTCGTTGTTTCGGAAACTTCTTCACGATATAATACATATACGCCAAAGGGCTGTGATGAAACGGTATCATGGAGCTCTCCAAAAGCTCTCTTCCAGGTTCGAATCCTGGCAGCCCTGCAGACGTAACGTATAAATTGCAGCTTTATATAAATTGTGATATAGTCCATTAGATTGCAACACTCTGCCGGAAATGAGGTGATTATATAATATGTTTCGTGATAATATTAACTATGGTGCAAACATTGCGGGTGGAGGAATCGGTGGAGTTGCTCTTGATAAGATTGGACAAAAGTATACCCTTGAATTAATTGACGGTTCTGGAGCTGTGAAAGACGGGAGTCATGGTATTGATTTTGAGGACTTAGGAGAAGGTGGTGTAGTATTACATGGTAAGGGGGGAGATAAATCGATTATTGTTCCGGGAGAACGCAAGCACTTACCTATTGATGACGCCCGCCAAATAGTAACAATTGAGGGCACCGGGGAAAAAGGCGTGACGTTGGATGGGGAACCAGCTGAAGAGTTTACAAAGGCGATTGCAATAAAGCGATATCCTCGGAGTCAATTCACTTGAGCAGAAATACCTCCATCAGAGCGCGATGGTGTGATTGGGGAAAAGAATTCAGAGGATCCTTGTTATGATTTGAAATGTTTGCGGATTAAGGTGGGGATTGTCTCGCTGGTGATATGAAACTTCGGAGCGAAGAGATGCAGAAGAAGCTCATGGACTTGCTTACCAATAACAAAAATGATGAGCCATGTAAGAATAGATCCCGTAGGCCACGAAACCAGACCGCCATTGGGATAAAAAATAACGAGCCATAAAAATACCATTTCAAAGTAATTAGGGAATAGCACAAACATCCATCTTTTGTGCGTGCGCATGAACATGAATTGCCCGAGGAAACGCCAGAAGAGGAGAAGAAAAAAAGGGAGATAGAGGCCGTAGCTTGCTGCAACAGATAACTCAACGACGTAGGCAAACCAATCCACGTTTTTATCCCAGAGGTGGTATTGCGGCCGGGTTATGCCTATGCCATGAATAAGTACCTGTGAATCGACCCAGTCAGCGACCATGGACCAGATGACTCCCCATAACGGGTTAACGAAGATATAAAGAGCAATCAGGAGCCGTGCGATGGTCACAACCCAGACGACCGGATGTTTGAGAAAGTGAAGAGAAATAATTTCGTCCTGCTTCATTTTGCGTTCCGTCCCCACCGCTTCCAGTTGTCGTTGATGTGGCCAAGCATCAGGAGATCATCGATGATGTCAAAAACATAGTGGATGAACATAGCGCCAAAAAGGATAACCCCGAGCTGCCACTCTACCAGAGAGGAAAGCAGGCCGCTTCCCAAAAGAACCGTCATGACATAGTAATTGTGAGAAGCAAGGTTCGTTTGGCTTTTGTGGCCATTTTCCATGAATATGGTGAGATTTCTCCACTGCCCACCCTTGAGAAAGGTACGAACCTGGCGGCTATACGCATCCCTTTTGCCGTAGATGAAAAAGTAGAGGAGGTGATCTGCATCAGGGAGAAGTGAGGCAAATAATGACCACCAGATCCAACGCGGGTTAAACTCATTCCACCGTTCGCGCAAAAACCACGCCCAGGCAAGTCCCAGAAGAATGTGGTAAAACTCGTGTCTTGCGTGCCAAATAATAAATCCTAACCCCTTGATTCGGGCAACACTTCGCCGCATAATAGATAGTATACTTGTTTATAAATAATAATGAAACTTCGTATTACTCATCATGAATCCAGCTGGCTTCGGATTATCGGGGGCATCGGCGTGATCGTTGCCGCTGTATTATTGGTGCGTCCTTTTCTTCCCGCCTCCTATCATCCAGAAGAGCCCCTTGCCGAAGCCGATTCCCTGTCGCTACTTATGCAAGGAAGGCAATTGCCGGAGCCTCCCATGGAATCATCCGCGCAGTTTCATGGATTGAAAAGTAGCCCGTCGGCTTTAATCCCGATACGAAATGTTTTGGGTGATACGTCATCGGAAAAACGTATCGAAGTGGATCTTACGAACCAAAAAGTATATGCCTATGAAGGTGAAAGAAAAGTCTACGAGTTTATCGTCTCAACAGGCAAATGGGCTCATACCCCCACCGGTGAGTTTCGTATATGGGCAAAAGTTAGGAGCCAAAAGATGAGTGGTGGAGATAAATCTCTTG
>JBBTUC010000048.1:0-7212 GCA_038078675.1 Patescibacteria group bacterium | reverse complement strand
CCGGTTTATCAACAGGTACCGTAAGTCCATCTTCCACCAAACACTCAACATACGCTTCTATTGCACCGCGTACGTTGGCGAGCGCTTCTTCAACGGTATCACCCCCGTCAGCCACACCAAGCGTAGGGCAGTATGCCGTAAAACACGGTTCATTCGTGCCGGTCCGTTCATCCGGCTCGACAATGATACGATAGTTCAAAATAGTCGTTTGCATAATACATTTAGTATACCACACCCGAGTGTCACGTAATAAATCAAGGATTTAAACGTGACTACAACGTTGATCCGCCAAAGGCGGATCTTACGTTGTGCCAAGAGAGGGATTCGAACCCTCATGAGGTATTACCCTCATAGGTTTTTGAGACCTACGCGTATACCGTTCCGCCACCTTGGCCTAAATTATGTTGCTTTTAAGCTGTATTTTATTTGATTTTTTAAATCCTCTTTTGCGCGATGATTCTTTTTAAGTTGCGCTTCTCTTCTTGTCGCGTCGAATTTTGCTACATATGCTTCATAATAAACAAGCTTCCAAGGTCTAAACCCCTTTGTCGCCTTCACAAAACCACTATTATGCTCACTAAATCTTTTTCTAAGATCTTCGCAGTATCCAATGTAAACATCTTTATTCTGTCCACTGAGTAAAGCATATAAATAAAACATACTACCAGTTCTCTGGCGAAGCCAGATCTCGCTCCGCGAGACGCCACCTTGGCTATCCTTATAGTATACCAGCTTTTTTAATTTGTCTGTGCGGCGGGGGGCTTACCACTCTCCTCCTGTTTCCTTTCAACGCCATAGAACCGGATACGGTTACCCACAAACATGAGGCTCACTTCTCCTAAAGGCCCGTTTCTGTGTTTGGCAATACGGAGCTTTGTGGCGATCTGCTCACCCCAGGCAAGCTGATCAGTATCCTCGCGGTAGAGAAACATGACGACGTCGGCGTCCTGCTCTATCGAGCCGGATTCTCGAAGATCAGAAAGTTCCGGCACTTTCGAGCTCCTGGCTTCAACCGCCCGGGAAAGCTGCGAACAGGCAAGGACGGGAATCCGTAGCTCACGCGCGAGATTTTTAAGAGACTGGGAAATGACGGATACCTCCTGTACGCGGTTATCAAATCTCCGTCCGGAATCAGCAAGCTGTAAATAATCGACAATGATGAGCTTGATCCCGTGCTCTATCTGAAGCCGTCGGGTTTTTGTCCTCATCTCGAGGATATTCATGCCCGGTGTATCGTCGATAAAAATAGGCGCTTCTGCTAGCTCTCCCATCGCCTCAGAGAGCTTGGTAAAGTCATCGTCGGTGAGCTTACCGGTTTTGAGCTTCCAGGCATCGATATCCGCCTGAGCGACCAGTAACCGATCCACTACCTCTTCTTTGCTCATTTCCAAGGAAAAAATACCGACCGGCAACTTTTCCCGGACAGCCATATGCTGGGCAATGTTGAGAACCATTGCCGTCTTCCCCGTCCCGGGACGCGCGGCGAGAATGACAAGGTAAGAATCCTGCATACCGGCAAGCTTAAAATCGAGTTCCGAAAATCCCGTAGGTACCCCACGGAGCCCCCCCGATCGTTTATGGAGTTCGTCGAGTCGGTCAAAGGATGCCGCGAGAGCATCTTTGATCGGGATAAAGTCACGCCGAGTCGAAGCTTGAGATATAGCAAAAATCTCCTGTTCCGCCTGGTCAAGAATCTCACGCGCACTCCCTTGATCCTGAAATGCCATTTGAGTTACCTTCGCTGCCGTCTCGATAAGCCGGCGTTTGGTGTAGTGCTCGACGATAATCCGGGCGTATTGCTCTGCGTGGGCGCTCGTGGGCACGATATTGAGAAACTCAGAAAGATATGCGGTTCCCCCGACAGTTTTCAGGTTGCCCGCGGTCTTGAGAGCCGCAGTAAGTGTGACGACGTCGATAGGCTCGTGTGCTTCAAAAAGCGCAATCATCGCCGAAAAAATCATGCCGTGTTGGTCGTTGTAGAAGTGCACCGGACGAAGAAACTCTGCAACATCAATCATCGCGTCTTTATCTATAAGAATAGCACCCAGGACGGATTGCTCGGCAGTATTGTCATGTGGTGGAACTTTGGGATCTACCATAACCAATCTACAAATCTGCAAATGGCAAATCTGCAAATGAATGAGGAAAAATGAATTGAATGATTAAATCATTTTCACAATTTATTCATTGCGTTTTCATTTATTTGTAGATTCGTAGATTTGTATATTTGTAGATTTCACTGTAACACAACTACTTGCATCTCTTCCGGAAGTTTGTCCTTCGTTATGGAAAGTTTGGGTTGTGGTGCTACCTCCGTCTTCCCCATTTCTTTCAAAAAAGCATCAACACCCACTAAACCGGCAAATATTTTTTGATTCATCCCCGGCCGATTGTAATGCATGGGGATGACGATAGTTGGTTCTATCTCATGGACTACTTTGGAAGCCTGCGCGGGATCAATCGTGTACACGCCTCCCGTGGGCACAAACAGTACATCAACTCCATCCAGACTATCGACCTCGCTTGCGGAAAGCTCGTGACCCAAATCTCCCAGGTGGACAAAAGAGATGCCGTCAATTTCTATCCGGTATATTGTGTTTTTTCCTCTCTTCTGCCCTTTTACATCATCGTGGTACACGCCGATTCCCACGATCCCCACACCCTTAATCTCATACTCGCCGGGGCCGGAAATGACAAACGGGGATCCCTCAACGACACTTATCGCGTTATGATCATCATGCCAGTGAGAAACGGTCACGATATCGGAAGCAGTATGCTTTGGAAAGGGCATCCCTACAGTCATGCCCGCAAACGGATCTGTCACGACAGTTGCCGACTTACCGCGCAGCTTAAAAGAGGAATGACCAAGTGAGGTGATATCCATAGCTTGCCCTGTACCGTACGGT
Source organism: Patescibacteria group bacterium (assembly GCA_038078675.1). Classification (GTDB taxonomy): domain Bacteria; phylum Patescibacteriota; class Microgenomatia; order UBA10105; family UBA927; genus JBBTUC01. Next base: position 4,306 of record JBBTUC010000048.1, on the reverse strand, counting down.
ACTGGGCTTGCTTTTTATACCATTTTCTCCTATGCTATGGCAACCCTCAATTATGAATAAAGACGCAATTCTCGCGACCACTATCGGACTCGTCCTGGGACTTCTGATTTCCGGTGTGTTTATCTTTGGACCAAATCTCGCCCGCGCTCTCCCTAAATTCAAATTTCCATCTCTTGCCTTACCCAAAACGTCCCCAAAGGCAACGCCAACGCCAATCCTTAAAGAATTCAGCCTTTCCATCACAGCCCCCCTTGCTGATGGAATCGAACCCAAAAAAGACGTCGTCGTCTCAGGGACGACCGCGCCGGAAGCCACGGTAGTCATCCAGGGACCAACAGATGCAGACGTCGTTATTGCCGGGATCGATGGAGGCTATGCCGGAAAAATTACCGCTTCCGAAGGAAAAAATGATGTGTTTGTCACGGCGTACGCAGAAAAAAAGCAGACCTCACAAAATATAACGATTTACTATACTGAGGAAAATTTTTAATATGAAATTTACCGTCGTTTATATTTTACTTTTTACTGCTCTCTTCTCTTTTGGGTCTTCGGTGTTTGCTGCTACAGGGACGATCTCTGCCACGACCCAAAAAATTGAAGATCTTAAGGATCGAATAGCGACAAAAGTCGCTCAACTAAAAACCACACAGCGCCGGGCAGTCTACGGCACAGTAAAAACCGTTTCAATCACGAGTTTCACCGTGGAAACCCCGACACGCGATCTCAAGATTGAGCTTACCGACGATATCACCGTCATCCAATACCTCAAAGGCAAACGGACGACCCTGGCTCTTGAGGATATTGCAAAAGGCGATACCGTGGTAGTATTCGGGCAATTCGATACGACGCTTGATCTTCTCACAGCCCGCGTTGTATTCATCCAAGGGTCACTCCCCGAGCACGCGGCAGGGACAGTGACTGGCCGCGATGACAAAGAGTTTACCCTGACCATCACCACTCCGGAAAGTCAAGCCTTTACAATCGACATAGAAAAAACAACGAAAGCACTTCTCTGGGATAAAGAAAAAAAAGAACTCGTCAAATCGAGCTTCTCCAAAATTGCCACCGGCTCGGCCATCCACGTCATGGGTCAAGCGGTGCCTAAAAAAGAACTTAGAATCAGCGCCGACCGGATCCTGGATCTCGGCAATCTATGAAGAAAAACCTACCCTCCTCCTACCCAACGCGCGAGATGAAAGAACTATATGAAGCGATTGGCTCAATCAAATCCACCGATGAAGCAGCCCGATTCTTCCGCGATCTCCTCACGGTTGCAGAACTGAAAGAATTTGCCAACCGCTGGCAGACAGTAAAATTGCTTACGCAGGGCAAATCCTATATGGAAATTGCCGCAAAACTCGGCATGTCCACAGCCACCGTCACCCGTGTGGCCCTCTGGCTCAACAACGGCATGGGCGGCTACCAAATTCTCGCGAAACGCCTGTTTCTGAAAAAATAATTCTGGTAATGCTTAAATATTGTCCCCCGAGACCAGTCAACATATGGATCTAAAAATCAGAAAAATGAAAATTTCTGACCTTCCTTCTATTGAGAAAATAATTCAAAGAACGTTGAGTATTGTTGATGCTAAAAAAGCAAAAAAGGACATGGCTGATCAATCCAATAACCTTTATGCCGCTGGGGGGAATTACGTCGCAGAAATTAACAAAAAAATTGTCGGAGTGATTGGATATTGGAGATTGGGTCACCACGCAAAAAAAGCAGTTTGGCTAGATTGGTTTGCAGTAGACAGAGAGTATCAGAATAAAGGAATAGGATCAAAACTTTTTTTGTATTTAATTACTCAAATAAAAAAGAAAGGGTATGAAATGCTATGTATCGAAAAATCAAGCAAAGATATTTCTGCACAGTTTTTCTATAATAAACATGGGTTTGTTGAATTTGGGAAAATTGGTAACTATTGGGAAGATACCGGAGATTTAGTTTTACTGGTTAAACATTTATGAAGAAGCCCGGGATCGCCCTGGAATTTCAATCTATTTTCCTTTTAAGCACCCGATGACTGTCTCAATCAACGACGAGTTCCATCGACAAGGTGGATATTTTTCCGCCATGGCCGAAAAATGTCCACGTAAGAAAGAAAAGACGTTGTTTCATCCCTAGATTTCTATTGACGTCCGAAAAGTCCTCAAGTACAATACGTCTACTATGACCCATAAACGAACCTACAATGTTATTTTCAAACCGGAACCGGATGGCGGATTTACGGCGATCGTTCCCACGCTCCCCGGCTGCGTCACCTACGGCAAAACACTCCTAGAAGCCAAAACCATGATTATAGATGCCATCGGCGGATACATCGCAAGTCTCACCAAACATGAGGAGCCTATCCCATCAGACGAATCTGCCTTCTTCACTACCGTCAACCTAGCGGTACCTGACGCGCGTCATGCGTATGCCTAAGCTTCCTTCTTTTACATCAAAACAACTCATTAAACGACTAAAAAACCTAGGATTCATAGAAGATCATACCACGGGCAGCCACATCATCTTTTATCACCCGAAAACCGGCAATCGCGCGGTCGTGCCCTACCACCTTCACGATATCCCAAAAGGAACACTCCTATCCCTTCTTCGTGAGGCGCGTATCTCCAGAGATGAACTTCTCCACGCGTAAGTTAAGAAACAGCTTCTGAAATTGCTTTTTTAATGCCACCTTTTGTAAATGGATCACTATCATCTGATTCAGCACGACAATGGACAGCCTTCCCACACAAGCTCGAACATTCATCGCAAGAGCTGGTATTAGTTTTGAGAAAAATATCTTTTCCATCGAGGAAAATTGATGGAGAAACAACTTTTCCGAATCCTTCTACATATTCCTCGTGATCGTGCAGTTTATGTTTTTTTATCTTTACCTTTAATCCTAATTCGCTTATAGCATCTTGAAGATTACGATCGGTTTCCTTGCACCTTTGGCAAGATTGCCTGTCAAAATAGAAAAAATCTATTCTTAGCATACTTTTACCCCCGTATTTAGGTTCATTCCCTCAAAGTTGCAGAAGAAATCACCGCAACATTTAGTAAACCATTTTTTGTTTATAGAATATATGACGTTGTTACCATTTTTTTCGGCTCGCACTAGCCCAACATTTTTTAGTACAGAAAGATGACGCGAAGTATTTGGTTGAGACAATCCTGCCGATTTTGATATCTGATTGACGGAAAAATTGTTCTTATCGAGGAGAAGAAGAATTTTTTGACGGGACTCATCGGAAATTGCTTGGAAAAATTTAACGTATAAGCTAATATTTTTAGGAAAAACCGATTTATTCATGGAGTAAGTATATAACTATATAATTATATAGTCAAGTACAAAATAGTTGTTGAGTGGGGCGGAATCGTTCAGAGGTTTCTCTCCATTTTCTTTTTAAGCAGTAAACAATAAATATCAAGGTCTGTTGTACAATACTTGTAAAACGCCATCTCTAAAAACACCATCATAATATAATCTCTCATGCTCTGCGAGAATATCTTTTATTAAAATGTCCGTAGGCTCAATGCCTTGTGTTTGTAACCAACTACGAGTATCTTCCTCTTTGGGCACGCTTATATCATTAAGAAGATGTCTCGCTATTAACATAGACATTGCTACAGCTGTTTTCGCTTGATCGACATATTTTTCGGGATCGGGAACGCCAAGCTTCCGTAGACTTTCCCTCGATTCCCCAACCCAATCTCTAGTTTCTAAAGTTTGTCCTAGCATGAAAGAAATAATATCAAAAAGTCAACCTCTTGTCAAAAAGTCAACTTCTTGACAACCACATATTAACATGTTAATATGCTAATATTCAATCAAATATAGATTCTACACTTCTATGTAGGAGTGTAGAAATTTGTATATGAAACAATTAAATCAATTATCAATCGTTCTCCTCAACCAAACCGCTTCGGGTGCGGCTTCTTCCTCACGCTCCCCCCGCCATCATACCTCCTCCTAATCATCCCCCGCGCGTGGTGGATTTCTGAAGTTTTTCCCGTTTGCCATTTCTTCAGCCCTCCCCTACTCGCAGGAAAAATTCCTGTAAGGATGGAGGACCATGTTAGAAAATCAAGAAGCAAAAAACAACAATGAGGCTTGGGAATATACGCTCCGAACGTCGGTGGAGCCGCCTGTCTATGGAAACACGATCATGAATCGTCTTACTCAAAGTACCACTGCGCAACCCGTCACATTATTTGTACCGTGGGGCGTAAGCCCAACGAGAATAATGACGAACGACTACGACCAAGCGGCGCTTAATCGAGTTAAGCGGTACAGCGATCAGCTCGCAAGGTATTATGG
>JBBTUC010000047.1:0-1874 GCA_038078675.1 Patescibacteria group bacterium | reverse complement strand
GAGACTATTGTAATTTAGTCTAAGGTCACTGTGCAGTTTCTGGGGTCCAGTATAAACACTTCCTGCAGCGGGCCTGAAAGACGGAAGCGTCGAGCTTGGAAACAAAGGCGGGATCCGGGGCAAGGGAATCGGATGCTACTTTCTTTTTCGTGATCCGTTTGTGAAATACCGCTTCCTCTCCGCAAAGCGCGCAGATAGCAGAAAGTTTAGTGACGCGGTCGGCCATGACCATGAGGGTGGGCATAGGGACAAAGGGTTTCCGGTCAAACGTCATTGCAAGCCCGGCAACGATTACTTTCTTCCCTTGATCAAGGAGCGATTCAACTAATGGTACAAGTTCTTCCCCAAACCACTGTGCTTCGTCTATAGCTATTATCTCCGTATCTTTTTTTAAGGCTTTACGGAGTTTGGCAACAGAGCTGACTTTTTCAGAGTCGTGGGATTGGCCGTTATGCGAGAAAAGCTTCTTTTCTTTGCCATAGCGGTTGTCAATGGTGTGGTTAAACGCCTGAACCTTTTTTTTGCCAATTGTCGCCCTTTTGACCTGGCGGATGAGCTCTTCTGTCTTGCCACAGTACATCGGTCCGGCGATGACTTCTAAATATCCAAGTTTTCTTTTCATGCGATGATTTTATCATACTCTATTGACAGATCTTGTATTCGGGTATATTTTGGATATATACCCTTATGGGAGAAGTAATTGATGAAGAAGTTTCGGTAAATTTTATGAAAGCGCCTACCTCTCTTTACTGGCGCGGACGGCGATATGCGATTACCAACGTCGGCCTCCATCACATTACAAGGGAAGGGCGGACAATGTTACACATTTTTTCCGTTACGGACGGAGCAAATTTTTTTAAACTGCAGCTAGATACTGAAACTTTAGCATGGAGACTTCTTGAGATCGAAACTTAAATTGTCATTGCGAGGAGTGAAACGACGAAGCAATCTATAGATTGCCGCGCTTCGCTCGCAATGACATACTTATGGACTTTAACCCTTCTCCTCCCACCATCATGCATGTTGACCTCAATTCCTGTTTTGCAACAATCGAACAGCAGGCTAACCCGCTTATCCGCGGAAAACCAATGGTCGTAGCGGCCTACACGACCGGCAGAGGGTGTATTTTAGCGGCGTCTGTGGAAGCTAAGCGCCTGGGCATCAAAACCGGCATGCGGGTCTCTGAAGGGAAAAATCTTTATCCCTGTCTCGTCGTCTTGCCGCCGGATCCGGAGAAATACCGATGGGTCAACCGCAAGCTCCGGGTGCTCCTTTCTTCCTATACGCCATATCTCTCCGTCGAATCGATCGACGAAATGGTGATGGATCTCGCGCATGCCCCGAGGAAGGATACGATTTCCGTGGCGAATGAAATAAAGCTGCGGATTAAGCAGGAAATTGGAGAATGGCTGACCGTATCGATCGGGATAGCGCCGAATCGGTATTTGGCAAAGGTGGCCTCTGGCCTTCATAAACCAGACGGGCTGGATGTCATCACAAAGGAAAATATTGAGGAGATCCTTACAGGACTTCGACTTGAGGATCTTTGCGGCATCAAAGAAGGAAATGCAGGCAGACTCCGTTTTATGAATATTAAAACGCCTGTTGAATTCTTCCGCGCCACGGCGGTTGCCCTTATACGGGCCCTTCACAGTAAAACCGGTTGGAATTGGTGGCAACGGCTCCATGGATATGAAACAATTCCATTCGACGTGCCGGAGCAAAAGACCTATGGCCAATCGTTTGCACTCGGAACTTTTCGCGTATCAAGCGATCCGGAATTAACAAAAATCATGACACAACTTATTGTGAAGATGGGCAGGAGGCTTCGAGGAGCTGGCTTTGTGGCTCATGGCGTGAGTGTATCGCTTCTG
>JBBTUC010000046.1:0-3482 GCA_038078675.1 Patescibacteria group bacterium | reverse complement strand
AATACTGTCAACTTCACATATCCGCTAGATGGTGCATTTCAAGTGCGAATTCGGGAATGATTGACAATATAACGTAAAAGACCTATAATAATAGTTATGGCTGAAATACATTTTTATGGTCCAGTTCAGGGAATGGTACGTATTAATGATGCAATACCTAGGGGAGATTCTGAAGCTCGTGAACTCGCTGCGCTCATTAAAAAACAAGGATGTGCCGGTTGTCCTCGCCTAAACGCATCTCAAATCCCTAATAAGAGTTCTAGCTTCCCATGTGACGGTGTTGGATGGATAAATCCGACTACTGCTATTCTTTTTGAACATCAAGGACATCCAGTTCACGTATCTGGATCAGAACCGTGTCAACTTATTCGTGGTACGATAACTGTTCCCGATGGGTTAATCATTCAAGCTTAATTTGATATTGTAAATAATATTTTCCAGCAATACGATAAAGAAGCCCTTCCAGAGGGGGCATGCGAGCGTGAATATCGCGTGGCAAATAAGTTATAAAAAGATCTTAAATTCGTTTCGCATGCAACTCACTATTTTTAAAACATTCCTATCTGCCGGCTGGCGTCTAAGACTTCCTTGGGGTAGGAAAAATCGACGGCAAAAGTCTTCGCGTTATTCCATTTATCCACATACTTTAAGTGCTTATTTCGCACGCCATAATCATAGAGATCGCGGGTCAGGAGGACATCTGCTTCACAATATTCTTTCAGTTTTTTCAATTGCTCCGGATCCTGACTTTTCCAATACGTAACTGCATTCAAGCCACTATCTGTTTTTCCCGCTCCTAACGTTTCTTGAGCCAAAACAGCTAAGCTCAAATTATGCCCCAATGCATCCCGTACCGTATTCATGATGTCAAAATGGGGGAGCCGTGTAAATGTCGGAGGTGCAAGAGGCCGAAGCACCGGCACATCAAACTTAAGACTATTAAATCCGATGATGCGTTTTACATTCGTTACGATTGGCCAAAACTCGGATAGCTCATGCACCCAAAAGCTCTTCATCATACCCTCTATTTCTTCCTGTTTTTCATTCACTTTTCGAAGATAGACGGATACGAGCGACACGCCCAAAAGCTCCGGATCGCCGCCCTCGACTTCCGAAAATAATTTTTGGGTTTCGATATCAAATATTGCTTCATCAATCATAATCTTTTATGTCATTCCCGCGTACGCGGGAATCCAGTGTACAAAAAATCTGGATCCCCGTTTTCACGGGGATGACAATGTATTATTGTGTCCCAAAGATAAATGCAGCAAAATATCCCGCTACCCCTCCGCACCCATGGCTCATCGTGCGATCGCCAATTGCTTCACGGTGTCCGGTAAGCGACTGGTCCCATCCATATTCTACGATATGGACGCCTGATTGCGGCTGACCGCCTCCAAACAGAACTTCAGTAAGGTACGAAAATTCCCGCTGCTCTTGCGCATACTTGGGAAACCCCGCGTGTCCGTCGATTTTCCCAAGCGCCTGTTGTTCATCTGCACGTTTTTGGGCAATAGTGCAGAGTGTATCGTTTCGGGCGATCTCCGCGATGCCCTGCGCGCGGCGGTAGGTATTGATGGCCGTAAACAGTTCATCGCTTGTACTCATTTTGTTATCCGGCGGAAGCCACGTGATCGTCGTATGCTCATCTACCTTCTCCCGCCTGAATCCTCCTGTTGGAACGGGTGTTGCATTCGGGTTTTTCCAAAAATTATTAAGATCATCACAGGCCTTTCGGGTCGTTTGAAAATGTACTCCATCCGGACCCACGCATTCGATCGTTTCTGCTCCCGGATCCCGCGGCCGCGGTATTGGAGTGGGAGAAGGTGTAGGCGTAGGAGAAGGGGTCTCTGGCGAAGCCAGATCCTGCTTCGCAGGAGGCGTTATTAACTCATCAAACGTCTTTCTCGGCTCCGGTGGTTCCGGAGTGAGAGGATGAGGGCGGCTAACAAATAGATTGACGAAAAATAAGAGGACAGCAATAATACTTAAAAAAATTGCAGGCATAGAAATTATTATAGTGTTTTTGTTATACTCACGCCATGCCAGGTAGTGAAATTTCGATCTGGGGTAATTTGCACAAGTTTAAACAATGAAACTTATTCAAAGGTTTTCAAAAAGTAGAGAGTTTTGGCACAACGCATGTACATGCGTTGTATCGAAATTCTACTACATGGCATGATCTTGTCAGATAAGGATATTAAGAAGGCTCTTTCCTCGGGTCGGATAACTATCACACCGAAGCCGAATCTCAAAATCCAATTGGGTTCGTGTTCTGTGGACCTCCGGCTCGGCCGGCAGTTTCGCATTTTTGATCACAGCAAATTTGCCTTCATTGATCCCAAAAATCCAACACTTGCCGCCCATATGATGAAAAACGTGGTAGTAAAGGCAAACGAACCCTTTATGCTCCAGCCTGGTGACTTTGTCCTGGCGACCACCATGGAATCGCTCTTCCTCCCCGATGATTTGCTCGCGCGGCTCGAGGGCCGTTCAAGTCTCGGGCGGCTTGGTATTGTCGTACATTCCACCGCCTCAATCTTTGATCCCGGGTGGCGCGGCATGATTGTCATGGAACTTGGCAATATGGGCAGGATGCCGGTTGCGCTCTATCCGGGCATGCGTATCTGTGCACTCACGTTTGAAGAGTTAAGCTCTCCCGCTGATGTGCCGTATTACAAGAAGAAATCCGCCAAATACGCCGGGCAAAACAAACCGGAAGCAAGTAAAATCAGTCAGGAAAAATGAAGAAAATTCTTTGTTATTGGTAGTATTGGATTATTTGTTGATTGGATATTGGATAATTACGCGAAGCGTATGGATTGGCCACTTCTCTACAAAAATGTATTAGAGGTCAAAGACCCAACGAGTTCCGTGGGTGTTGCCGTCATGTGGACCGAGCGGCACGTGGTTGCTGATCTTTTAAAAGACACCAACTACTGTGCCATTGGCAACCTCTACTCGAGCGCCGGAATCTCCGCCATGATCAGAAACGTCTACGCCAACCCGCATATTCGCAAAATCGTGCTATGGGGCGCCGATCTTTCCCGAAGTGGTCAAGCGCTCATGGCTCTCAAAAATAATGGAGTTGATAGAGATTTTTTTATCATCGGAGACGAAAAAAAAGGCCAGATCGAAAAAGAAATCGGGAAGGATGCCATCGATCTCTTTCGAAAGAGTGTCGAGGTTGTTAACCTTCGCGGTAAACCGGTTTCAAATCTTGTAAGTACCGTAGGCGACCTAGGTACCGTACCGGTGAAGCCTTTCTCCGAACCGAAAGTCTTCCCAACCTCCCGCCCCAAACCCTTCACCTATCCCAGCGAACAAATTGGTATCAGAATCCACGGACAAACAACTGCTCAGGCATGGCTTAAAATCCTACAAAACATCATGCGCTATGGCCGCAATAAAACCACGCGCTATACCCAGGAAAACGAACTCAAAGAAATGCTGGACACGAAGTGGGGCTACTTGTGTTATGG
>JBBTUC010000045.1:0-2645 GCA_038078675.1 Patescibacteria group bacterium | reverse complement strand
ACCAACATGTGGTATAGCTATCGGCATCGATCGACTGGTCATGCTTCTGACGGACGCAAAATCGATAAAAGAAGTCATCGCTTTTCCTACACTTCGACCGGAAAAATAGTTATGGATAGGACACAGGCCATTGATCACGTTACCCTTACTGTGTCTCATTTAGATCGAACGAAAAGTTTTTATGAGCAACTATTTCAAGCTAAATTTACAAAACACAAAAGTAATTCCTTCCATCTTCTTCCGGTCGGAATTCCAGTTTGGTTCGTCCAATGGGAAAAACAACATCCCAACGATCGGTTCGATGAAACCAGAATTGGCTTAGATCATATTGCTTTTCATTCGGAGACGGTAGAAGTGTTAGAAAAATTTGTAAACAGACTAACAGAAATGGGTATCGAAACAGCCGGAATTCAACGATATGACGGAAAGTTTCCATATATTACTTTCCGTGACCCGGATAATATACAGGTAGAATTTTTTATTCCTAAAGAGATGTGAATATGAAACGAGAAGAAGCAATTACATTACTTCACGCGCATATACAAAACCAGAACCTCCGGCGGCATTGCTATGCCGTGGGGTTTGCCTTGCGGGCGCTTGCAGGGAAACTCGGAGGGGACCCGGATGAATGGGAAATATTGGGAATTCTCCATGATGCGGACTGGGAGGAGACAAAGGACGCGCCGGAAAAGCACACCGTGAAGACGCTTGAATGGCTTAAGGAATTAGGAATTGCAGAAGGTCCGCTCGTTCATGCATTTCAATCACACAACACGAAGCACACCGGTCTAGCCGAGCTTGAGGGAAATATAGAGTGGGCACTTGAGACCGTTGATGAGCTTACAGGATTTATCGTAGCGGTTGCTCTCGTTCGCCCTGATAAGAAACTTGAATCAGTCGGAATCGATTCGATCATGAAGAAATGGAAAACCAAGGAGTTTGCCAAAGCCGTGGACCGCGCACAAATTGCCCAGTGTGAAGAAAAACTTGGTATTCCTCTTGCGGAATTTATCGGGATTACGCTTCAAGCTATGCTGGAGCATCACGAAGAGTTAGGATTATAGATTGTATATGAAAAAATCCATTAAAACAGTCGTTATTTTCTGTGGGGCACACGCGACTCCCACATATTTAGAATTGGCCCGAGAAGTAGGAAAAGCACTTGCACAGCATGGCTTTGCCGCTGTCACGGGTGGAGGTCCAGGGATGATGTCAGAAGTAAATAAATCAGCAAAGCTGCATGGGGGAGAATCGTATGGCATCTGCATACGTAAGCCCGAAGAATCACCACAGAGGGAGAATTTTACACATTTTGAAATTTATGATTCATTTGATGCACGCCACAAAAAGCTTCTTTCGTATGGTGATGCTTTTCTTGTGTTGCCTGGCGGACTTGGAACCATCTATGAAGCAATAGAGATTACACAGCGGAAGAAATTTAAAGAAATTCCGATGGAAACACCACTTATTTTTGTTGGGAAATATTTCGAACGATTAACGAAGGTGTTTCTTGAACTTGCAAACGAAGGATTCATTACCGATGTAGATAGTCTTTATCAGTTCGCTCCAACCGTAAAAGATATGATTGTTGCTCTTAAAGAATACAGAGATAAGGTAAATCAATGACCAAACTACTGATTGCGACAACCAACCCTGGCAAACTTGCTGAAATAAAGAGATTCCTGGCTGACGTGCCAATCGAGCTAGTCATTCTAAGTGACATTGGAATTACAGGGAGCGTTGCCGAAACCGGAAGCACATTTAAGGAGAATGCGATCATTAAGGCTACGTATTATATGCAGAAGTCCGGTCTTCCCACGCTTGCTGATGACGGAGGGTTTGAAATAGATGCACTTGGGGGCGAGCCCGGAGTCAAGTCGCATAGATGGATTCATGGTGATCGCGAAGATACAGACGAAGAGCTTATTGATTACACATTAACAAGAATGAAAGGCTTGCCCCGAGCAAAGCGAGGGGCGCAACTTCGCCTCGTGTTGGCACTTATTTTTCCTGATGGTCGGCAATTTACCGTGGAAGAAAAAACGCGCGGGATCGTTGCAGAAAAACCATCTGATCATAGAACTTCAGGATTTCCGTACTGGTCCCTTTTATCTCTTCCCGAGATTAATAAGTATTACGATCACGATCTGTTGACACCCGAGGAGACCGAACGGTTTAATCACCGCAAGAGGGCTTTAGATCGACTCAAACCTATACTAAAGCGATTGTTGACGTGACCAGATATTATCTGATAATATACATATATTGACAAATAAATAAGGCGTTTGAATACCGAACTTTCCCTCGGTAAAGCTGTTTCTCGAAAACGAGTTTCGGATTCGATTAAGAGAAAACGGGCCTTCCCGTTATAGAAGAAAAACTGTGTCATCCGTCAAACGATAGAAGGAGCAGTTAACAAGGCTACAGTGGCAACAATGTAGCAAAGAAAAGTGGCACCACGAGACACCTCGTCTTTTCATAAAAAAAAGGCAGGTGTTTTTTTGATGGTTAGTTTATAAGCGAATTCGAGCAAAGGAGGATTGTGGCAAAAATATATTTAATTCGACATGCAGAATCAATCGCGAATGCTCAAGGCATATATCAAGGGCAAACATACGATACGGAATTATCCGTACGTGGTACAA
>JBBTUC010000044.1:0-9818 GCA_038078675.1 Patescibacteria group bacterium | reverse complement strand
CAAATAGGCCTCACTGAGTCGAATGGTCGCGGTGATGGAGTAACCTGCACTGTCAGAAAAGGGTATAAGGGCGATGTAGTAGAAGATCAACGCCACCCATGCCCATCCTATGAAGCGGGGAAGGGGCCGCAAATCAAGTTTGCCGCGTTGGTAATACCGGACGCCATACATCATGAGGATCCCAAGCGCCCACCATGCATCCACAAACGGCTGCTTCCCATCGCCTAAAAATAGAGAGGTTGTGAGGAAAAAGAAAAAAACAACAAGCTCCGCGTGTTGTCTAAACAAATCCATCGCCGCTCTCTTCCATTGTATTGACAAACCGTGGGTATCCATGATAAAGTGTGTATGCTCAAAAACATTCCGTATGGGTGCTTCCCCGACTAAATCGGAGATAGAGACAGCCAGCCTCTTGACAATGCTGGGTGGCCAGGCCAAGACAGCCTGGTTTTTTTATATCTCCACAATGATGCCCTTTTGTATAAAACGCGGCATCAGTCCGACCGTATACGATTCCCCCTCAATGCTATCCCGGAGAAAGCCAGCCATGGCATCGGCGAGTCGAAGAAAAGCACTTTGCTCATCGCCCATACCACGAATTTTTCTGTATTTGATATCCAGCTTTTTAAGCTCTGTTCGTACGAGGTCCCGTTCCTTGTCATTGAGTCCGTCAATAATGACCGTGACGGTATAGTCATTGTTTCGTTGGGCAAGCACGGCTTTCGCTATCGTGAGTGCCGTAAATAATACATATGCTTTTGTTTCGCGATATTGGGAATAATAGATTGACTCTTTGAGTGTTTTCTCGTGTGTGAGAGCGTTGAGATATTGTTGTTTGGCGGCGTGATGTGACTTGTTCCATTTTTGTTTCCGTTTACCACTGAACTCTTCAGCGGCAATGAGGCGTTGCTCAAGTTGATCCAGTGTTTTTGAATCTTTCAGAACCACCACGACAAGAAAGAATGTCCCTTTGGTGTCCTGGCCTGTTTCATCTACAAAACAGTAAAGTTTGGTTGTGCTCATATATTCATTGTAGCAGGTAGAGTATTTATACAAGAAGCACTTGAGGGGGATATTGTTTTATATTTTCTAATATTAAAAGAGAAAGATACTTTGGTCGTTCTCGCCCTGTGTCTATCTTATTTTTCCAAAAAAATTCCAATTTGAAAGAATGTTTATATAGTCCATATATATATAAATGACATTTATATGTATGCATATAATCTCCCAAACATCTGTGTGTCAAGTGGATATTTCCTGCTCTTGACAATCATAGGAAAACTTTCTAGGATGTGGATAACTTATCCACCCCCGCCCACCACGGTCTTCTTTCTATTCTACTACGAATATGGATCTACATAAGCTTTGGAAAATGGTTCTTGCCGAGATAGAGCTCTCTGTATCCAAGGCCACCTTCCAAACCCACTTTGCCAGCTCAAATTTAGTATCTCTTGAAAACGGAGTGGCAACCATCGGGATGGCAAGCGCACTTATGCGGGGCCTCGTCGAGTCACGCTACTACAGCCTCATCAAAAGCACTATTGATCGGCACACTAAACAAAACACGAGCCTGGTGTTTGTGGTTGCCCCCCGGCGGGAATCGCTCTCCGAAAAAGAAGCCGGTCCACTTTTTTCTTCTCCTATTCCTTCTTTTTCCGAGCAGGGCGTCCAGGATGCCACCAGGAGGCTCCATATTCGCCCCGACACCACGTTTGACAACTTCGCCGTATCGACGAGCAACCAACTCGCTTATGCCGCGGCAACTGCTGTGGCCAAGTCTCCGGGTGTTGCTTACAATCCTCTTTTTCTCTACGGCGGCGTTGGGGTGGGGAAGACGCACCTTATGCACGCGGTCGCAAACGCGATGCTATCAAAAAAACCATCGCTCCGCGCTGTGTGCTGCATGGGAGAAGAGTTTCTCAACGAAATTGTTGAAGCCATTCAAACAAAATCCGCCCGGCAATTCAAACAAAAATATAGGAGCGCTCAACTTCTCATGGTTGATGATATTCAGTTTATCGCCGGAAAGCAAACGGCGCAGGAAGAGTTTTTTCACACGTTTAACGCGGTCCACCGCGAGGGGGGGCAAGTCATACTGACGAGCGACCGGTCTCCTTCAGAAATCGCCAAACTCGAAGACCGGCTCCGAAGCCGCTTTGAGGGGGGACTGACAGTGGACATCTCGCCGCCAGGGTTTGAACTGCGCGTGGCAATTGTGAACATCAAGTCAGAAGCGTGGGGCTTGTCTGTTCCCCAAGACTCGGCGCAGATTATTGCCGCCAACATCACGGACACTCGGGCGCTGGAGGGCTTTCTAAAAAAGTTTACTGCGCCGGGGGTTGGTCCCATTACCACCGAGTTGGTTTCTTCTTTTTTGGGCGCCAAAGTCACGACGGAAAACGGCCGCCCACAAAGCGCCCGCCGGGTGGCCCCAAACGAAATCATGGAACGAGTCGCTTCCTACTACGGCATAAAAACCACGACCATTAAAAGTCCTAAAAGAGACCGCCCTGTTGCCCGGCCGCGCCAGGTCATCATGTACCTTTGTAAAACCGAGCTGGGGCTAACACTTAAGGACATTGGGGGGCTTCTGGGAGGGCGCGATCACACCACCATCATGCACGGGGTGGAAACAATCACCAGAGAATTGTCTGTGAACGAAAGGCTTCGTGGGGACATAGAGGGGATAAAAAAGAAAATTTGGGTATAATGTTGGTGTTTGTCGGATCTTATCCACTTATCCACAATCTCTTCAAAGTTATCCACTTCTTTATCCACATTCCGTTGTTTTTTAAACACCACAAAAACTGCCCCTTTTTCTTGTTGTTGACAACCAAAGTTAAAATCCATACACTTTTCCACACGCCTTACTATCTACTACTACTACTAAAAAGAAACTATATATGAAAACTTCCATACTACAAGAAAATCTTCACAAGGGGGCCTCTCGAGCAAGCAGGATTGTTTCAACAAAACCACAGGTTCCGGTTCTCTCAAACCTTCTTTTATTGGCCACAGAGGGGGGGTTTCAAATAGTGTCTTCTTCTCTTGAAACCACGGAAAAAACCACCATGAGCGCAAAAGTAGACAAAGTGGGAGGGGTTTGTGTTCCGGCGCGCGTATTTACAGAGCTTATTTCTTCTCTTCCCCAAGACACTGTTTTTCTTGAAGAAAAAGGGGGGTCACTCTCTGTTTCTTGTGGGAGTGTTAAGGCAACAGTGGCCGGGATTGACAAGAGAGAGTTCCCTCCTGTCTTGGTGATTTCTGGCAAGCCAACAACAACGGTTGAGAGAGAGGTTTTAGCAAAGGCGCTATCTTTGGTGTTGTTTGCCGCAGCCACAGACGAAGGGAGGCCTCTTTTGACAGGGGTTAAACTTACCCAAAAAAAGGAAAAGACCATCCTTGCCGCAACAGACGGGTATAGGCTCTCTGTGTATAACCTTTCTCTTGGATTTGCAGATAAAACAGAAGCCGTCATACCAGCGCGTGCGCTTGTTGAGCTTGTTCGTGTGTGCCAGGAGGAAAAAGAAACAAAAGAAATTGAGTTTTTTCCCGTTGTTGACGGGCAGCTTTCCATCCGTATCGGAGAAACGGAAATCATCACAAGGCAAGTAGAAGGGCAATATCCAAACTATGAAAAGATTGTTCCCGCCGGGCACACAACGAGTGCAACCTTGGACACACAAGAGCTTCTTCGGGCCGTTCGGTCTGCGTCAATATTTGCCCGGGACAGTGCAAACGTCGTGCGTTTTCACGTAAACAAAAAAACCGTCACAGTGTCTGCCAACACCCCTCAGGTGGGAGAGGGCGCCGTTGAAATTGATGCAAAAATTGTTGGGGAAGAAGGGGGAGACATCGCGTTCAACAGTAGGTTTCTTGTAGACCTTCTTTCGGTTTTTCCCGGGGAAGAGGTGGTGCTTGAAATGACCGGTTCTCTCAACCCGGGCGTTTTTCGCTCACCCACGGACCCGGCCTTCCTCCATATCATCATGCCGGTGAGGGTAGCGTTGGAGTAAAAAAACTATTTGTTTGGTGGTTTTGATGGGCAGAACGGAGTGGCCCCACACTTTCCAATTCCAAATTTTTCTTTAAAATCTTTAGCCGGACAAGTATCCCCCCCGTTATAAAAATCTCCCCCTGTGGCTGTCATGGCAAAATGAAGGTGTTCCGGCGTGCCGGCCGCACTTCCGGTGTTTCCCGTTGCAGCGATCACTTGTCCCGCCGAAACACGGTCTCCCTTTTTCACATAGAGAGAACAGTTGTGTGCATAATAATATGACTCTCCATTGCTCCCGTTAAGGATTACATACTTGCCCCCCCTTGGGTCATTAAGCACTGTTGAGTCTATAACGCCATCAGTATAAGCAACCACGGCAAGACCCACATGCGGTTCTCCTGTTTCTACTCCATTGATTCCCATATCTGTCGCTTGTAATCCGTCGTGGTGACCACATGTATAATACGTTTTGTCATAAGGAGCAATCGGAAATGCATACGTGCGACCACCTATTTGAGTTGTTTTAACCCCGTCCGCAGAAGGAGGTGGCAAGTCTTGTCCTTTACATTCTGATGCAACTAAGGATAAGTCTGGCGATGGATTGGATTCCCCGGAGAAGTCCGGAATCTCTTGAGAAGCCACAAAAAGAGAGCCCATTTTTGCTACATTATTAATAAATGGCGCATTAAGAAACGACGGAAAAATAAAGAGGATCACAATAGTCACAACGATGAAAATGGCTAAAAGTTTTGGGGTATCTTCTAAAAGCGGGGTTGGCCTCTCTGGGCCACGATTCCGGCCGAATAGCGCTCCCAATCCGCCCCCAAACAGCGTGGTCAACAGCCCGCCGGCAAGCCCAACAGTCGCCCCGGAGAGAACACGGCCGAGAGACGTAAAAACTCCCCCGACCACCCCAAGCGGCCCCGCGCCGCGCACCACACCAACAGATGTTTGATGTTGACCGCCGGAAGAAGACAAGAGAGAAGGGGCAAACCCCAACAAAAGCGCTACGTAGAGCGTTTGCCACGAAGGGAGCTTGGCAGTAAGCGCAACAATAGAGCCATGTGAGGTGGGGCGCGGAGCATGCGTAGTAAATAAGGCGTTTACGGTGGGGGCGTGTTCCGGAAAAAGAACCTTTCTGTTTGCGGGGAGCCCCGCTTCTATTTTAAGAAGCTCAAAATACGACAAAATCATCTCTTTGGGCGTTCCGACCAGTTGTGCAGTGATAGGGCCGCGAAGTACCGAGCCGATGATGTCATCAAGCGCGCCGCGGGCTTGTTTTATCCCGCCGCCGCTTTGTGCAAATTCTTTTCTAGCGCTGTCGGTGACGAATCGAAAAAGCTCACTTTCTACAAATTCCCGGCCCAGGCGCCCGGTGAGCACGTCTGTTTTTACCAGGGCCCCCTCAAGCGCACGAGAAAACGCAGCCTTGATGACCTCTTGACGGGCGAAAGGAGAAAGTTGGTCAAGCAGGGCGTCGGCCGCCACCGCAAACACCCTCTGTGTGGCCGTCGACGCAAAAGCACGAAAAAAAACATTGGCAACCGGCACCCCTTTTTCTTGTTGGGCAGAGGGAGCAATTGCTTCTGCTTGACGTGTTAATGTATATGCCCGCGAGATTAATTCTTTTGGGGCAACAAAGGAGGAGAGGGCGGTTTGTATTGCTATTGAAGTGAACCATTCGGGGTGAGAAATATCAGACCTGGAGACCAGCGCTGTTGGTATAGCGTAAAGACCGGTAAGCTTTTTTGTTTCATCGACAAGTTCTTTTTCTGCCGGTCCAACCTCTTGCCGAAAACCCGCAAGCGTCTTTTGTACAAACCCACGCATTTCGGTTGGGGACATGGCGTCGAGCGGCGCTTTTTCAAGTTTTTCTCGGATTTCACTTGCCATTGATTGTTGCTTTTCTTTGTCTATAGTGGTTCGCGTTTGTGCAATCCAGTTGTTTACCAGGCGGTCAATAAAATTATTTTTTAGTGTCGCCACGCGCGCCTGTTGGAGCGATATTGCAGAAACAGAATCCTCCCGCGCCACATGAAACGCTTTTGCGCGCGTAACGATTGTCTCCGGAGAAAAAGGTTGCTTTGGCATCTCGTTTTGAAACTGGGGAAGCTCCCTGCGCACGCGGGCAAGCGCCTCCTCAAGCGCACCTGTGATAGCAGAAGTAAATTTTTTATCGTCGGAAAACGCCCCCGTGATGGCCTCACTGTGCTCCGTGAGTGTGCCACGGAGATATTCATATTGTTGGCCCGCGACCAGCGCCCCCTCTGGCGTGATTCGGCCCGTCTTTACATCATCAAGCAGGTTGTCAACAAACTCGAGAAGCTGTTGCGGGGTGATGGACTTTTCTGTCATAGTTTATACTAGCTTTTTCCTCCCGAAACCGTCTCCACAGTGAAGATCGGGCGGTTAGATATGGGAAGTGTTCTCCCCGCGGGTTGAAGCGTAGATTCGTCGCGCGCTACTTGATTGACGGCCGCTTCTTGCCGACCGCGCGTAGCCAAGGCCTTGTCAAGAGCGTCTTGAGGTTTTGTGGTTGCCAGTTCGTGTTCTTCCGGGCTTGCGATGATGCGGATGGCCGCGTGTGCGGGTCCGGCAAAAAAGAGCCCCTCACCGATGTCTGCGGAAAGAAGAAGGTGTTTCTCTCCCTCAGAGAGGTAAAACGTGTCCGCCACTTTGTCTATAGCAGACGGCGACTGTTTGAGGAGAATCTGGAGACTGCTATTTTGGATGATGGCTTTCCCCAGATCAGTGGAAAGAAAATCCTCTACATCCTGGGTGATCGTGGTGACCCCAAGATAGTATTTGCGGGCGCGCTTAGCAATCGAGTTCATAAATTGGGCCGAGTCGGGAAATTTCATCATGTACCACGCCTCGTCTACGACCAACATTCTTCGTTTGAGGTTCCGACGAACCTTTGTCCAGATAAAATCCAGAATGAGGTACATAGCAATGGGCCGGAGTTCTTCCTCGAGATCACGAATAGAAAACACGGTGAGCGCGTTTCGGATTTCAACATTGGTCTGCTGGTCAAATATTCCCACAAGACTTCCTTTGACGAATTTTTCAATGCGGTCCGCAAGTCCTTTTGCCGGCGACTCCTCCATACCAATGAGTGCTTTGTAAAGGTCTTCCATGAGTGGCGGTTCTTTTCCCTGGGTTTGGGGATCCGGGGTTATGCCTTTTTGTTTGTAGGTGAGGATGAGCGCGCGGTCGAGGATGGCATCTTCGGTTGGTGTGAGTTTGCCCATGACGACTCTGAAAAATCCATGGAGGGAGAGAATTTTTTGGTTAAGCTCGCTTTCTCCCGCGGAGCGGGATCCCGCTTCGCGGGATTCTTTCTGGTGGAGAATCGCCAGGTCAAATGGGTTGATTTTGGTTGTCGTGCCGAAATGAAACCGTATATACTCGCCGCCCATGGCGTGGGTGAGCGCTGCGTATTCGTTTTCCGGATCAATGACAATCACTTCAGTGTCAAACATCAGGGCCCGCATGATTTCAAGCTTGACCATATATGATTTCCCCCCGCCAGAGTTGTGGATAAACATGCCGCCGTGACCACCCAAGAAAACACCACTGTCCACCGCAAGATCATACACATGACGTTCGTGGTGATTTATTTTTTCGACGGCGACAATAGGATCCCAAAAAAGATCCGCATTCACTAAGAGCCGAAGTTTCTCAATGATCCTTTTTGCGTGATGAATGGTCGCTTGAATAGATCGATAACGCTTCTTGATCGTCATCACCGCATCGTAAAGAGTTGGGTACGCAGTGTCTCCTTGGTTGCGTGCTTCTAAAACGATGCTTGTCCATAAACTTTTATTGTGGTCAAGAAGAGACACACCTGTTTCTTTATAGGTTTCATAAAGAACCCTTTTTACGTCGGGAAGGTCAATTGTTTCACCAGAGATGGTTTGATATGCTCGAAGCACGTTGATCGTGCCGGGGACAACGGCGCGCGTTTTCATGAGTTGCCACGAATACCCCAACTCACGCCAAAGAAGTCTATTGAAGTGTTGCTTACGCCCGCGGGCAACAATCGTTTCAAGAGAGGGAAGTCTGGTTAAGAACGCAACATTTTGTCGGATGGCCTGAAGCTTTTTGATTCGCGCTTCGACAGCCATGATAATGTGGGTGAGTTCCTCGCGGGACGGAGAGAAAATGCCCCGTTTGAGAGGGGAAAAGTTAGCGGGAGCACGCACACCATCACCCCGGTAAAGCATGGTGTAGAGTTTATTGAGAAGTGGAGAGAGCGTCGGAACAGTGTCAACGTTGGTGTTTCCCTTTTTTTCTCGGAGCTTGGTCAGTTTCTGACTTTTTGTTTTTGTGAGAAAGCCGATGTGTTGGGCAAAAGATTCCACGTTTGTAGCTCCGGAGATGACAAGTTCCCAGTATGTTCCCGGCGGACTATTGCTGTTGGTAGCACGTTTATGTTTCTCCCGGATCCGGCCAACGATGCCAAAACGGAGCAGGAGATAGGCAAGGTCGCCGATGAGCACCGACGACTTTGACGTGCAGGACACCTCTTTGGAAGAAACGGTTCCATCGCCTTCATAATACGCGCGCAGATATGCTGAGACTTGGTCGTTGGTTGCGGTGAGCAGCGTGGGCGGGACGCGTTTTGTTCCCGACGAGCCACCGGCGCCGAGAGCGACAAAGAGTTTTGCCCACGCATTGGGTCCAATAGCATATCCCTTGATCTGGGTTGAGCCGGAAGCGCGTCGCGGTGTCGTTGTTGCCCCCACAAGAGTTGCGCTGGAAGAAATCAGAGCGAGCACATCCTTATCGATATTGTAAATCGTGAGTACCGGTTGATTTATTAACCCCTCACTGGCGGTAAACCCTAAAAGCGTCAGGAGCGGGACATCTAGCTTGAGAACGCTGGGAAGGTGATCTGGCCAAGTAGGGACGAGTTTTTTAGGGAAAACAGCCTGCGGAATCCGTGTCGGTTCGGGGAGTTGACGCGGAATAGGCACCGCCTCGCCGATGGCAACGCTTTGTCCCCGGGTTGCCCCAATAGTGCCATTTTTGAGAGTAACGAGACAGTGGTCTGCGGTGACTGTAATAGACCTTCCGCTCTTGGTGGTTATCTTGTAGAGATTTTCCCTCGGCGAGAAAGGCTTGCGTGCGGCAAGCGACACCTTGCTCCATCCGCCCCTCAAGTTGCTCCCAAAAGAAAACACCTCAAGATTTGGGTTGGCTACCCCTTCTAGCCCATCATCTTTATGGGTGATACCATGTTTTTGGATGAGAGTTTCTACCACGTTACCGATTTGCTCTAAGCGCTCGACGCCGTCCTTACGGACGAGCACCGGCTCCCAAGATGCTAAGGATTTACCGAACACCACCATGTTCGCATTCTCTAAACTAAAGCGGTCGAAGATAATCAAACTTCCGTTGTGTTCGTTCATACCATAGAGGATGCCTTCGTTTGCAGAAAGCTCTGACGTGGTGAACGGGAACGTGGTTGCCAGACTCGTTGTGTCCATGTTGCGTGTAACAACAATCCTGTCTTTCCCCATGGGGAGGGTTGTACGGAACCCGTCATCCATGGCAAGCACTGCCTTTTTTGTGATAATGAGAAGCGACCCCAGGGTAGCCTCAACTTGTTTTGTGATCTTGTCTAGCTCATCAATGGTTACGGCGGGGATCGTGACGTAGAGACCAAATTGGAAAAATCGCTCCGCACCCTTGGCAAGCTCTTGTTGAAGAGAGAGCGCGTCTTCGAGGGCTATCTGCACTGATGGTTCGATGACCCGGCCGCGCTTCATGTCGGATTGTATGGTGGCCTCCATTTCCCCAACTTTTCTTTTGAGGT
>JBBTUC010000043.1:0-2800 GCA_038078675.1 Patescibacteria group bacterium | reverse complement strand
CTCTCCACTACTTCAACAAGGTGATATTCAAAGAGTTTGTTGAGAATGACGAGGAAGGAGATACGATACCCGTCATTGGTTGCTTCGCCGTTGGGAGGGTCATCTGCATATATCCGATATTAGCCTACGAGAAGCGCAACGACGGCCGTGAGGGTTTCGTCAGTTTCGTCTAATGCTTCGGCAAGACTCAGCACGACCGTGGGTGCGTCTGTTGCGAATTCATAGAGAAATGTATCGGGCGACTTGTCATAGGTGTGCCCCAGCTCATGGAGGGAAAATAATTGAAAAATAAGAATTTCGAGATTGTCAGGAAGCGCGATACCGGCTCGGGCAAAGGTATCTTCTATACTACCTCTGCTCTTGACGATATTCGGTGTGAATATGAAACCGTGATCGAATCCTTCGCCGATGGTATATGAGACCACTTGGGATCCTGCCCACATGACCGCGGTGCCCACAATGCCGGTAGGCAATTCTATCCAATCCGATTTTTCAAAAAATGCTGCTAAGCTTATGATATTTCGATCAACCATCGCTTTGATCGCTTGGCGCTGGTCGTGGAGATAGGGAAGAATCAATCGACAATCAGGTTCGAGAATACGGATTGGGTCATTTGGGTCGCGATTGGGCTCCATATACCAATCGGAGAGAAGAAATAGGAACACGGGTTTATGACTTTTGTATTGTGATATAGCGAGTTTTTCTAAATCGATTTGAGCGCCTTTAAGAGTGAGTGGTGGGTTGGTTGATGCAATCTCTTTGATAAGAGTAAGCATCGCGTGCGACTCCGGGTTTGAACGAAAATATTCTTCTAGAGTCGGGTCTTGTAAAATCTGCTCTATCGTTTCAGCCAGATGCTGACTATGCTCCGGATCATACCCATTCCATGATAACGGCTCCCGTCCTTTTTGTTTCAGTTGGGAGAGAAATATCGCATCGAAATCATCGCCGATCTTTGAAACGATCCGTGCAGCATTGGCTTCGTCTGAATTGGGTCCATACTGATTTGCGATGATTCGGTACGACTCTTGGCGGATAGTTGGTAAGAGAGATGCCCGACGGCTATATTCTTTCATATAAGTTTCGGGCGAGCCAACGCATGTATCACAAGGAAATATTAAATCATATTTTTGGTGAGTGGCGCTTATTGCTTCGTGGATGAGTGTATGTGGATTTTCCGTTTTTCCCATTCCTACTCCCAGATCTCTCGATGTTTCGGTTTTTTGGAACATGTGGGCGATTATAGCAGAAATGTAGCCAGGTCATAGATCTGAGGAAGAGTCACGTCTGCATGGATGCTTTTCGTATCATTCCATACGAAACAAGTTTTCATGCCCAAAGCTTTGGCTGGGGCGAGGTCGACCAGATCGCGGTCGCCGATCATCAAGTGGGCCGATGCGGGGAGCTTGGTGTAGTTGAGGATATATTGAAATCCGTCGGGACTCGGCTTTGTCTTGCCGACGATTTCGCTCGTCACATAAAGCTCAAAGGTTTCCGGAGCAATACCTAAAACCGGAAGTGTTTCCTTGTGTTTGGCAATGATGCCGTTGCCGAACATGATGTGGCGATATCGTTTGAGATGGGAGAAAAGAGATATAAGTTTTTCGTCCCTCGCGACAAAGTTTCGGCGGTCAAACAGGTCTTCCATCTCCTGGGCGGCTTGCGCGGTCGTGATGCCGCTTAGTATTCCGATAGTCTGGGTGGCGCTCGGGTAGAGGACTTTGTATACTTTTTTAAATTCTTCCTCTGTTTTATTTCTGTCCCAACCCGTGTGCTTCGAAAGCACTTGAAATTCAGCTTCGCGGACTGCCGCAAAAAAATTTTCGTTGGGTTTGAAGAGCGTCCCGTCAAAATCCCAGATGAGAATTTTGATTCCGGATAATTTTGTCATATTTGACAGATCATAGCACGGAGCGTAGTATGGTTGTAAAGGAGGATTACAGAAAGCGGAAATTAGTATTGCAAGCGTGTGGCCAGGTGCCGTATGGTACCTGGATACGAGGAAGGGGTAAATCGAATATCCCGCCTAACCTTGCTTTGAGACTTTTCAGTACTGTTCGTACACGTCTCAAAGAGCGGTTGAGCGGCGGGTAAATCTGCGGGTACCCCTTGGTAGCACTCTCTACCATAACATTGATCGGAAAACCTCTCGGGTAACCGGGAAACTAAATGATCAATGGATGAGTCCGTTTTTCTTCAAATTTAACTTCATAATTATTTCTTTCAAAGGAGAACACTATGTGTGGAATTTTTGGATACGTCGGCGGACGGACGGATGCGGCCCACATCGTTTTTGAAGGGTTGAAAACTCTTGAGTACCGGGGGTATGACAGTTGGGGGGTCGCAGTCGTGCCTACCACGAATGTCATTGCGAGGAACGAAGTGACGAAGCAATCTCTAAAGATCGCTTCGCCGTCTGAACGGTCTCGCGATGACACTCGGATTGTCGTTAAAAAAAGGACCGGCAAGATCGGGGATGCTTCCGTTTCGGATATGCCGCCCAGTTCGTTTGCCTTCGGGCATACACGGTGGGCGACCCACGGCGGGGTGACCCAGGTCAATGCCCATCCGCACTTGGATTGCACGGGAACCATTGCACTAATCCATAACGGGATCTTTGAAAACTATGAGGAGGTAAAGCGTGCCCTCATCAAAAAAGGACACCGGTTTATCTCTGAAACGGATACGGAGGTTCTTGTACATCTCATCGAAGAGTACCGAAAAAGCATGCTGTTTGCCAAGGCCGTGCAGAAAGCATTTAATGAAATGGAGGGACTGAACGCAATTATCGCCATGGATA
>JBBTUC010000042.1:0-9945 GCA_038078675.1 Patescibacteria group bacterium | reverse complement strand
CGGTGATATAGAATTTGTACCCACTGGTTATCATTCTGCTCACAAACCGTTCCCATCCGGCAATGTTTTGAATTTCATCGAGCAAAAACACCCTTTGATTTCCGAAGAGTTCTATGAGAAGTTCATGGAGTTTTGTAAAATCAGATACCGTAAACGGTAAAAACCGTTCATCTTCAAAGTTTACAAAAAAATATTCATTATTCGGATAGAAGGCATGTGCAAGTTGTGCGAGTAGCGTTGACTTTCCCGCTCTCCGTAGTCCTGAAATGACAACCGGGAATGGCGTATCTTTATACGCGGTAATTTCCGTCAGTTTTTGTCTTTTCGTACCCAAGTCTTTTTGCAGGAATTCTCTTTGTTGTTCAATGAGTAGTGTGCGTATACCTTCAAAAGATTTCATTTATAATGAAAGTATATACCTAATTGTTTTCATTGTCAATGAAAGGATTACGTTCTTGTCCCTACCCGTTCCACTTCAATGATTGTGAAAACTATAATTCTTATTCATTTTATCATACAATCCAAGCGTGCTATGAACAGAAGAGGATCTATAGGGGTGGCGCTTATCGGATATGGGTATTGGGGGCAAAAGCTGCTTCGGAGCCTTGAGGCACTTCCTGCGGTTCGATTAGAATCTGTTTGCGACAGAAACATTGCATATCAAGAAGTGATACATAATAATCGCGTTCAGGCGGTGGTGGTTGCGACTCCTCCATCGACACACTTTGAAATAGCTTCCTACGCTCTGACCCACGGAAAGCACGTATTTGTGGAAAAACCGATGACGAAGACCACAGAGCAAGCCGACAGACTCCTGCAGCTGGCACGCCAGAAGCGATTAACGCTTCTGGTTGACCACACCTACATCTACGCAAAACCCATCCAAAAAATTAAAGAGCTCATCGCTTCTGGCGTATTAGGAAAGGTTCTATTTATTGAGAGCGTGCGAACAAACCTAGGACGATTTTCCCTGGATAGCGACGTCCTTTGGGACCTCGCGCCGCACGACGTATCCATATGCAATTATATTTTGCAGAAGACCCCGACTGATGTATTCGTCCACGGAAACGCTCATATCGTTACTGGACTCCGGGACAGAGCGGATATGCGCTTGGTTTACCCAGCACCATCCGATGGTGCTGGGTTTACCCTGGGGGGCACCGATGTGCATATCCGGGTCAGTTGGCTTTCGCCGATTAAAGAGCGGCGGCTTACGATCGTCGGAGCCAAAAAAATGCTTGTCTATGATGATGTGGCTGCAAACAATGAAATTAAAATATACGATCGTAGTGTTTCCAAGCAGACAAGCTTTCGTTATACAGACGGCGGCGTATCGGTTGTTCGGGTGCCGCATAAAGAGCCGCTTTTAGAAGCGTGTGCTGATTTTGTCGCGTGTATACAAACTGGCAAAAAACCGCGTGTAACAGGAGAGGATGGGAGGCGGGTTGTTCAAATTCTCGAGTCTTATGATTCCTTTCATTGATTTTTCACGACAAAACAAGCTGCTCAAGAAAAAACTTCTCCGGGCTGTAGCGGGGGTAATTGACCGTCAAGCGTATATCTTGGGGCCCGACGTGGATACATTTGAGCGGGAGTTTGCGTCGTACTCCGGGGTGAAGTACGCCGTCGGTGTCGCTTCAGGGTTTGATGCTATCCTTCTTTCCCTTCAAGCACTCGGCATAGGGAAAGGCGACGAAGTGATTACTGTCCCCAACACATTCATCAGTACGGTATTACCCATTCTCGTAGTTGGGGCGCGGCCGGTTTTTGTTGACGTCAAATCAACAACGTTCCTCATGAATGAAGCGCTTATGGAACAATACATTACACCCCGGACGAAAGCGATTATTCCGGTTCACCTTTTTGGGCTACCTGTGGACATGGATCCTCTCATGCGAATCGCAAAAAAATACAAACTTGCCATCATAGAAGATGCGTGTCAGGCGCACGGAGCTATCTACCTGCCTGCCGGCAAGGCAGGTAAAGGCAGAAAGGCTGGTAGTATCGGCGACGTTGGGTGCTTTTCGTTTTACCCAAGTAAAAACCTCGGTGCCTTTGGGGACGCCGGCATGGTGACGACAAACAGGAAAGATATAGCAGAAAAGATACGAATATTACGAAATATCGGGCAAAAAGAAAAAAATATTCATAGTGTTCTCGGGCACAACAGCAGACTTGATACGATGCAGGCAGCTATGCTTCGCGTCAAACTCCCCTACCTTGATCAATGGGTACAGAAGCGGAGGCAGCTTGCTTATCGATACAATTCATTACTCTTCGGTTTGCCTATCGTTTTGCCGGTTGAACCGGAGTCACTTAAATCAAGCTTTCATTTGTATGTGATCCGAACTTCCAGAAGGGATGCGTTAAAGCGTTTTTTAGAAAATAATGAAGTGATGTGTGGCGTCCACTATCCTACCCCGATCCACCTGCAGCCATGTATGAAAGAGTTGGGATATAAGAAGGGAGACTTTCCGGTCAGCGAGGATGGTGCCCGCGAAGTATTGTCATTGCCGCTGTACCCGGAAATGAAGGCAGAAGAAGTGGACGTTGTGGCGCGTATTATAAGGAAATTTTTCACGTAAGAGTTTGTTTCAGGTAGGCCTTGAGGTATGAAAAGAACTGCGGAAGCTTCGTGCGCTCCGGTATAGGAACAAACGGACGGAGATCTTGTACAAAATCGCGTTCGGAAAAATCTTCGCAGCGTTTTAGAATATCCATTCCTGTTATTGGATCTTTGTGATAGTAGGAAAGTTTTTGTTGCACAAGATTCTCATTGAGTTTTACGCCCCGCGTGGACAAATACCACAGGTCGTAGAGGTCTCTCCCCTTTTTTCGTGTTGCGATGGCCCGTATTTTTTCTGCGAACATTTCTTCTTGGGAAAGATGGGAAACGAATTCCGTAAATAGTATCGGAAATGTCGTTTGGATAATTGACCGCTCCGGCTGGAGTACTTTTTCTCGGAAAGAAAAATCAAGGTTGACATAAACGGGAGGAAGATCGGTAATGTTTGTAGTTGCGAGCATATAGCGTTTTCCTGTGATGGTTTTTCGCTCTTTAAACACGAGACGCTCTGATTGAGTGAGATGTGAAAATGTGTCGGTAATCAGATCAGAAAAAGCATCACCAGTTATATGCGAGGTAAAATCCAAATCTTCTGAAAATCTTGGAGCATGGTAGATGATATGGATTGCGGTGCCGCCTTTAAAATAGACACGAGAACTTACCGGATGAGAATACAACACGTTTAAGAAAAGGTATTGGATGTACTCACGAAACGCCGTGAATTCATTGGTCTTTAAGACTCGCGCAAAGTGTAGGACTTGGTCCATCGTTATCATATGCGTATTTTTAGAGACAGTTGTTTTGCCATCTGTTTGGTGCCCGGAGTGTGCGGCAAAGAAGAGAGGTATGTGGTAAGACGCGCTTTATTGATCCGCGACAGATCATATTCGTCGATGGGAAATTGCCGTAAGCCGCGGGCGGCAAAATATGCCTGATCCAGGAGCGCCTTTTCCGGAGTCGCCATAAGAAAGCCGTTTGTTTTTTCATACCCGAAGAAGAATGCCGACTGGACGCGTGAGTACGTATAGAGTTTGCCTTGTATGGTTTTGCCGATGGGCTTGCTCGTCGTTGCACTCGTGATTTCGTACGGAAACTGTGAGAGGATGCCGTGAACATTGAGGGCTGTCTCAAACGAAATATAGGAAGGGCGATGGATGGTGTTTGCGATACAGAATTCATTGGGTGGGTGTCCGGAAAGAGCATAGACTCCCCGCTCCAGTTTTGTGAGTACGTCCAGATGGATAAGCTTGCGGATGTAGAGATACAGAGTGTCCTGCGAGCGAAGAGAAAGGATGTCTCTGAGCGTTTTAAGCGTAAAGAGAGAAATCTCGGATTGAAATAGCCGCTTGGTCGCATCGGCCACATTTAATGTTTCCATTAACTTTATATATTAAACAGTTTCTAGAAACGTGTCAAGCTGCAATTTAGAGCCAGTCGTCGAAGTATTTGCTTTCCCGCTGAAATACTGTTATCCCCAAGATCGTTGTGACCACAATGACCCCGATGTTGGAGGCAAGCATCGCCGGGCCCGGGCCGGGTAAACCTAAAAGTGCCTGCTGGAGAAGTTGCAAGATCGAGGTAAGCGGGTTAAAACGCCAGAGCCAGAGGAGATGGGGCGGGATCATGGTGAGTGCGTACATAATGGGGGTTGCGTAAAACCAAACAATGAGGAGGGCGGAAACAAAAAAGTTGACGTCGCGGAATCGGACGTTGAGGCTGGCCGTCAACAGGCTTAATCCAATGGTAAACGTGAGCAACAAGACAAAACTCAACAGAATAATCGGGAGAGATAGCCATGAAAGTGTCCCCAGAAAAAGCACGGGAATGAGATAGAGGAGAAACGCAAGGAAAAAATGGATAAAGTTAGAGAGGATGATAGAGGCAGGGATGACGGCATGGGGAAAACGGGCTTTTTTGATAAGGCTCCGTTCAAAGACAATAGACGGCGTGGTTTTGGCAAGAGAAAGCGAGAAGAAATTCCAGACCAACAGCCCGTTGAAAAGGAAAAAATAATAATTTTTGACCGGTTGCTTAAGAAGAAACGTAAACACAAATCCGATGACGAGCATTTGAAGAAGGGGGTTAGCCACGAGCCAGAAAAATCCGAAGACCGTGTGTTTGTACCGTGCCCGCAGCTCCTTTTCCGTCATGGCGAGGAGAAGATCAATAAATAATCTCGTGTTTTTCATAGCGGGAGTATTATACTACGAGTAGTGATACAAGGAGAAATATTATTCGTAAGGCATTGACAAAAACGCCTTACTATAGTAGGATAAGACCATATGTATCAAACGGCCACGATCACGAGTAAGCGCCAACTCACGATTCCGGCGGAGATGTATCGGAAGATGAATTTTGAGAAACGGCAGAAAGTTATTCTTTCTTTGGAAGTTGATGCCATCCGTATAGAATCGGCAGTTGACTTGGTTGATCGACTCGCGGGATCTCTTTCTGTCCCTCCCTCATATCGAGGGAAAAACGTAGACGCTATGATTATTGAAGCAAAGCGAGTGCATTTGCAAAAACGGGCGAAGGCAGGTACCGGCCGGTACCTGCCGAAGCGATCGTTATGACATTTGTCGATACCAATTATTTCCTCCGATTTTTTCTCGGTGAGCCGTACGATCAGCACACCCAAGCAAAAACACTCTTTCAAAAAGCTGCACGCGGTGATGTGGAGCTTACAACCTCGCTTGTGGTGTTTTTTGAAGTGTATTGGGTAGCCTCTTCGTTTTACCGGCTGGAGAAAGAAAAGATTGCCGAGTTTCTCCAACATATGCTCAAAATGGAGTTTATTCACCTGGAAAATCGCGTACTCCTTAGTGATGCAGTGTCGCTGTATCAGGACACGGGTTTTGATCTGGAAGACGCCTATAACCTGGTGTATGCCCGAGCGTCCGGTGCCAAAGAATTTGCCACCTTTGATGTCAAACTCAAAAAGAAATATTATGCATCTTGAGGACGATGCACGCGAACAGGCGGAATTGTTTGCGCAGATGATGCGCGCGTAAATTAACTCTTGAACTAGAAGTCCTAAAATACCTCACTTCCAGTCCAACGGTCTATGGCCGCGGTGTCCAGAGGCCGCGGGTGGCTCCTTTTGCCCGAGCCTCGGCGGCTTCTAAACGAGAGAGATACTTGGGTTTGGCTTCGCCCTTGATAATGAGGACTGTGGCCAGTCCATCATCGACCAGTCGTTCGCAAACAAGCATATCATCAATCCAAACATGGGCAAGCGTCCTCCCGTAGAAATCACGATCGGGGTGATCTTCTTCGATACGGACGAGTTTTCCCTCAACGAGGTCGCGGTTCGTTTCATACGCGACAGTACCCCAGCGCTCATACAGCTCCGGGGCGTCAATGCCCATATACCGGATCCGCTTGCCGCCCTTAAGCTCGATCGTGTCGCCGTCAAGAACACGGGTGACGAGGAAAAAGCCCGGTTGCGGGGTGTCTGGCGAAGCCAGATCTCGCTCCGCGAGAGAGATTGAGGAGAGGTTTTGCCCACGACCAGGCCGATGAGGAAGGCAGCGAGAAGGAAAAGAAAGGGCATGAAGTGTTTCATAGACTTATTTGATAGTATCATGGTGGCAATGACCTGGATTCTTTTATTTTTCATTCTTATTATAGCTTTTCCGCTCATGGGTATTGTAGCCATTTTCATCGTGCTCGTTGACGGATTTCCGGTCCTCTACCGGCAGCGGCGGATTGGGAAAGACGGAAAGCCGTTTACGATGTATAAGTTTCGGACGATGGTGCGGGGTGCGGAAGATCTGCAGAAAAAGTATGCACGGAAAAATGAAGCGGACGGACCGGTATTTAAAATCAGCGACGATCCGCGGTTTACGAAAATTGGAAGATTTATCAGTCATACTGGCTTGGATGAGTTGCCGCAGTTGTGGAACATTTGGAGAGGAGACATGGCCCTTTTTGGTCCGCGTCCACTCCCAGTGGTAGAGGCGTGCAAGCTTACAAAAAAGCAACAAGAACGGCATCGGATCAAACCCGGCATTATCAGCCCTTGGATATTTGAGGGGTACCACAGTCGGCCTTTTGATGAGTGGATGAAAAGTGATATTGCGTACGCAAACGAAAAGTCCGCGTGGGGCGATTTTGTGCTTTTTGGAAAATCAATGGTTTTTGTGGGAAAACTTTTTATAAGAGAAGTACAGTGATCAGGACTTACGCAGCACATCTGCGTATAGTTTGTCATTGCGAGGAGTCTTACGACGAAGCAATCTCATATGAATATGAGATCGCCACGCCGTCAGAACGGTCTCGCGATGACAAGAATGCGTAAGTCCTAAGTGATATGAATTTTTTTCGCCGACTATCAAAAGTATTACAACAGATCAGTACTGCTGTGCTACTCCACGCGGCGTACGTGGTGGGGATTGGTGTGGTGAGCGTAGTAGGAAGACTTTTTGGGGCGAGATTTTTGGATGAGACGGCGACAAAAACCAACTGGAAACCACCGACGGGAAGTCAGGATCCAAACCGAATGTATTAAACATGACATATACTCGTCATCGCGAGACCGTTCTGACGGCGAAGCGATCTTTAGAGATTGCTTCGTCGAAGATTCCTCGCAATGACACACTATGAATATCTTGGGAATCTCCTGCTATTACCATGATGCGGCGGCGTGCCTTGTGGTTGACGGGGTGGTCGTTGCGGCAGCTGCCGAAGAACGGTTTACCCAGCCCCATCCGAATGGAGCTGGGTTTACCCGTGTGAAGCACGACAATAATTTTCCCGAGAACGCCATCCGGTTTTGTCTGTCGTGGGCGAGTCTTACGCCCGCCGATATTGACGCGGTGGTGTTTTATGAAAAGCCGGTTGTGAAGTTTGACCGGATGCTGCGGCAACATTTTGCAAACTTTCCTACGAGTCGGAAAATATTTGTCGACACCATCGGATCATGGTTTAACATGAAACTTCAAGTTCCGAAAACACTTAAAAAAACCATCGGTTATACGGGACCGGTCCGCTATCTCCCCCACCATTTTTCTCATGCGGCGAGCGCGTATTACCTTTCGGGATTTGAACGGGCGGCGATTGTCACGATTGACGGCGTGGGCGAATGGGCAACGACGACGATGGGCTTAGGAGAAAACGGCAAGATCGCAATTGATAAAGAGATCCGTTTCCCCCATTCGCTCGGGCTCCTGTACAGCGCGATGACCTCGTATTTGGGTTTTGAAGTCAATGATGCAGAGTACAAAGTGATGGGGCTTGCCGCCTACGGCGATCCCAAGCCATTCCGGCGGCAGATGAATGAACTTGTCAACATATTTCCTGACGGAAGCTATGCCTTAAATCTCAAATATTTTGATTATGTCCGGACGGACAGGATGTTTAATAAACACTTGGAGGAATTGTTTGGCCACCCGATGAGAAATCCGGAAAGTCTCATGGAGCGCCTCTATGAAAATATCGCCGCTAGTCTTCAAGAGAAACTGGAAACAGTTGTGTTTCATCTTCTTGCTGTGGCTCATAAGAGATACAAAACAGATAATTTATGTCTGGCTGGCGGGGTGGCGCTTAACTCCGTCATGAACGGGAAGATTCTCAAAAATACTCCCTTCAAAAGACTTTATATCCCGCCGGATCCCGGGGATGGCGGCGGGGCGATGGGGGCGGCTTTGGCATGGTGGCATCAGCAGCGAAGCGTCATTCCCGCGAAGGCGGGAATCCAGCGCACAAAAAATTGGATCCGTCCCCGCGCAGGCGGGGATCAGGTCGGGGATGACAAGATGCCATTTTCTCCCTACTTGGGACCCAGTTTTCCGGAGGAGCAGATGGAGGACGTACTCGTGCGACATGGTCTTTCGTATACACGATTGGATCGAAAAGTGCTTGTGGAGTGCGTTGCCGGCCTTCTCTCGCAGGAAAAAATAATCGGTTGGTTCCAGGGCAGGATGGAGTGGGGGCCGCGGGCGTTGGGAAACCGGAGTATTTTGGCAAGTGCGGCGCGAGCAGAGATGAAAGACATCATCAACAGTAAAGTCAAACACCGCGAGCTCTTCCGTCCGTTTGCGCCGGTCGTCCTTGCCCACCACGTCAAAGATTATTTTATTACGGACTCCCCTGTCCCAGTTTCCGCTAAATACATGCTCTTCGTCTATCCATTCCGGCCTAAAGGCAAGCGTGAGGTGCCGGCGGTCGTCCATGTGGATGGGACAGGTAGACTCCAAACGCTTGAGCGGGTCGACAACCCTCTCTACTATGACCTCATTGAAGCATATGCCAAAAAAACCAGCGTCCCCATCATTATTAATACATCCTTTAACGTCCGCGGCGAGCCTATTGTATGTACACCCCAAGACGCGGTACACTGTTTTTTGAAGACGGATATTGATTATTTGGTGATGGGGCCTTTTATAGTGAAGAAGTAGTCGTATTGTCATCCCGGCCGCAGAGCCGGGATCCAGCAAGAAAAAAAAGGATGGATTCCGGGTCAAGCCCGGAATGACAAATTAACCTATGGTGAGAGATTTATTTTCTTATCTTTGGAAAAATAGATTGTGGTGGATGGTGCCGCCGATTATCGTATTTATCATCTTCGGGGCACTTATCGCATTCTCCGCCGTCTCCCCCATAAGCCCCTTTGTGTATATGCTGTTTTAGTATGTTTTTTTTGAGGCGAAAGTTCATTACCGTCACTCGTGGTATACTGTGCGTATGACGATTCAGTCGATTCGACAAAAAACAATACCTCTTTTCCAGCAGTACCGTGTACGCAAAGCCGCGTTGTTCGGGTCTATTGCGCGTGGGGAGGACCACTCAGGAAGTGATGTTGATATTCTCGTTGAGATGCCGGAAGCGAGTGGCCTTTTTGATTTTCTGGCCCTTCAGAGTGATTTAGAAGAACTCCTCTCCCGATCAGTGGATTTGGTTGAATACAATGGGATTAAAGAACGATTGAAGCAATATCTTTTACAAGATCAAACACCTATCTTTGCTGCATGAAGAAAGATTATCGTGTTTATATAGAGGACATGCTTGAAGCAATCGAAAAGATTGAAGAGTATGTAGTGGGTGGAGACGAGGTACGGTTTTCGCGCGACACCCAATAGCAAGATGCAGTAATCCGGCGGCTCGGTATCATCGGAGAAGCAGCGACAAAACTTCCTCAAAACATCCGTTTGTTGGCCCCGGATGTCCCATGGAAATCGATCGTCGGACTTCGCAACATCGTCATCCATGAGTATGCCACTGTATCGATGGGGAAAGCATGGGATGTCACTCAGAACGACCCTCCGAATCGGAGGGGTCTTTTTTTGACTCCGTCGTGTGGTATAATGGACACATTATGAAGTCATATGTTTTTCGAACTATCATTGAGCCGGATGATCCAAAGGGTTATCACGGATTTG